>CBDUPU010000022.1:0-16909 GCA_965369185.1 uncultured Rhodospirillales bacterium | reverse complement strand
ATTTGCGCCATGTCGCCAGCGCCACCCATAAAATGGGAGCCAACGCGACAGCCAGAGCGGCGGGCAAATAAAAATCATGATCGGTGATATAAATGCTGCTGCTGATATTTTTGATGATCGCGCCGCCCCAGAGTAGCCCCGCTAACGCGCCCACCACTGTCCATAGCGTCCCCCACGCAATTGCGCCCTTTACAGAAGCAAGACCGGCCCCGGCCAGCGTGGCAATCGCCTTGGACACATCATTCGCGCCATTGGTAAAACAAAGCGAAAACAACAGTCCGGCAGCTAAAAAGATAAACGAAAATTCCATACAAGACCCCTTGTTTTCTCGTTACAGAAAGGGGCTTCGGCAGTATCAAAAGAAAAGTTACAAAATTAGCCTGGATATTTGTCGAACAGGTCATAGGAGATCATAAAAAACCCTATATTTAGACCCATTAAAAACAAAGAGGCCATAGGCGACCACCAGCGAAACTTTTTCCAAAAGCAAAATGTATAAAGGCCAAAAAGGAAGGGGTATATAACGAGCAGATCAATTCGAATATTCCCCTCAGCCCGGCTTTCCCAAAACCAATAAAGGACGGTCATCAAAACAGGAATGCCAATGACGCGCCACCGATCCGGAAGCTTGCGTATCAGCAAGCCCAGAGGCACTAAAATGAGTGCAGAGATTGCTGTAAATTTTACGATACTATAAATCACCTTACCGCCACTTAAGCGCAAATTTGCCGATCATCATGCCCGCCATGCACATCAGCATAATCGGCAAAGCGTGCCAGACGATCAGATGGGCGGGGTTATCGTTTTGCTCAATCAGGCGCATAAGCATATAACCAAAAGCCGTGACAGAGAGTGTCGCCATGCTGCCTGCCCAGCAACACTGAATCGTTGCGCCCATGCGCACAATAAGAAAAATGGCGATACCGGGCGGTACACTAAACAGCGCGATATGCCACGGGCAATCAAATTGGCCTAGTGACATAGAGTGGAACAGATTGGCGAGCGTGATCTCACCGCTTGCGCCTGCAAAAGCGCTGACTAGCCACGGAAGAATAGGGGCAAAGGCTAAATATTTTATCCAGGGTTTTTGGTGGGCATCGGGGCGAGACAGACAAAACGCCGCCAGAGCCGAAGAAATTCCAATGCCCAAAAGCAACACGATCTCGGACATATAAAAGAGATCAGATAATTTCTCGCCAATATCGGCGCGCAGGCCGTAATAGCCGCCCAATACGCCGAGATAAACGAGCGTGCCGATTAGCCACAGCATCGTCTGGCGCATTGGGTGCGGCAGTGGTTTTTGCGCGCCTTCATCAATCATCTTTTGTATGAGTTGATCTGTATCCATTTACTCGTCTTCCTCTACGGCCTTCAAAGCCAGTGCCTTATAAGCCCTATGAGCGCTGACCTTCACGGCGCTCTCGGTCATATTCATTTTTTGCGCTGTTTCTTGCGCGGTATATCCTTCTATTTTCATCATCGTGACTATCTTCTGCTGCTTTTTCGGCAGGGAGTTCATGATCTTTTCAAGGTATTCGCGGTTTTCATAGGTTCTGGTTACATTTTCAGGATGAGATAATTGATAGGCCTCATCTTCAAAATTCACATCCCGCCCTTTTTCTATCTTCGCATAGAGCGCGCGCAGATGGTCTGCAAGGCGGTAACGTGCAATGGTAAACATCCACGCTTTGAAAGGACGATCAGTATCATAAGTATGGCTGGCGCTGTGAATGGAGATGAGAATTTCCTGCACGACATCCTCGGCATCCTGAGGGTTGTTCAATTTTTTACCTACAAAGGCGCGCAGGATAGGTGTTATTTGCTGAAACAAACGTGCATAGGATCTGCTATCCCCTTGCTGGGCAAGGAGCATAAGCTGTTCCAGAGAATGTTCATCATCCTGATTTTGCAATATAGTAAGCCTTTGTAACTTTATTCCAGGGTATATCGAATACCCCAGCAATCCAACACTATGGAGAAACATAGATAACGTACTGGAAACACTATGAATTTGAAAGTCATAAAAAGATGGTCGCCTCTAATTATTCTGGCCGTGCTTATGGCCGCCGCCTTTGCCGGCGGCCTGCATGAGCAGGCCTCGCTGGAAAACCTCCAAAGCAATAAAGAAAAGCTGCTTGCGGCTGTTGCCGAACGCCCTGTGATTACCGCATTAAGCTTTATGGCTGTTTATGCGCTTTTCGTCGCACTTTCCTTGCCGGCTGCTACGGTCCTTACGTTGACAGGTGGCTTTCTTTTTGGTCCCTGGCTGGGTACAGCCTATGTCGTCACAGCCGCTACGATCGGTGCCACAATTATCTTTTTTGTAGCAAAAACGTCTCTAGGCAATACGTTGCGTGAAAAAGCGGGAAAGCTGTATCAACGTATAGAAGATAATATGCGTGAAAACGCCGCGGGGTATCTGCTATTCATGCGCCTTGTGCCGATTTTTCCGTTCTTTCTGGTCAATATTGTTCCGGCGCTTTTTAACGTGAAACCCCGCACCTATATTTTGACGACCTTTTTCGGCATTATGCCGGGCAGTTTTGTATACGTGAATCTCGGTGGGCAACTGGCAGATATTGAAAATCTAAAAGATCTGGTGTCAATTCAGACCTTGCTGGCCTTTGCACTTCTTGGTGTATTTGCACTTATCCCCACGATTTATAAGCAAATCAGGGGCAAGAAAAAAGTGACGACGGCTGTCCTTGCACTGATGTTCCTTACTGTGCCGCAGGCTCATGCGAGCGAGCCGTACAACCAGTTTTTGGATTTATATGATGGTTTGCTGATGGAGTATGTTCACCCGGTTCGCATGCATAAAAGCGGCATTGAGTATAATGGCATAGACTATGACAGGTTTATGGTGGACGTACGCTATTACAAGGCCAAGAAGCTTTTGGAGCAAACCAATCCGAACAGCTTTACTTCCCAGGATGAAAAAATGGCGTTCTGGATCAATGCCTATAATTTTCTCACAATTAATCTGATTATACGGGAAGAAGAACGCGAGAGCATAAAAAATCTCGGCGGCCTGTTCACCAGCCCATGGACTGCGTATAGCTGGACGCTTGGTAACGGTAGGGATTATACGCTGGATCATATCGAACATAAAATTCTGCGGCCCATGGGCGATGCGCGCATTCATTTTGCGATTAACTGTGCCTCAATTTCCTGTCCGGATCTTCGCAGTGAAGCCTTTCGTGCAGATAAGCTGAACCGACAACTTAATGAACAGGTCATGATCACACTTGCCAATGAAGGCAAAGGGCTGCGCGTTGGAAACGACACTGTTTATGTCAGCAAGATTTTCGATTGGTTCAAGGAAGATTTTAATGGCGGAGACATCAAAGCCTGGCTAAGAGATTACAAAGACATTGATCAGAATGCGTCCATAGAATTTATGGATTACAACTGGGCGCTAAATACACTAAGCCCGAAAGGAAACAATAATGGGAACTAAGGAAAAAGTAGATATTTGCATCATCGGCGCGGGCTCTGGCGGCCTGTCAGTCGCGGCAGGCGCGGCGCAACTGGGGTTGAAAACCGTCCTGATCGAACGCGCAGAAATGGGCGGGGATTGCCTGAATACTGGCTGCGTGCCGTCAAAGGCACTGTTGGCAGCCGCAAAGCGCGCGCAGACGCACCGCAAGAGTGACATCAAAGGCATTAAAGGCCATGAGCCGGAGATCGACTTCTCTGCCGTTAAAGATCATGTGCGAGAGACAATCAAAACGATTGAGCCCAACGACTCGCAAGAGCGCTTTGAAGGAATGGGTGTAACCGTCATCCGCGAACATACCCGCTTCATCGGGCCGGATACCGTGCAGGCCGGAGAGAAAACGATTAAAGCGCGATATTTTGTTGTAGCTGCCGGATCACGCGCTGCTGTGCCACCTATTCCAGGTCTTGAAGAAAACAAGGTCTATACGAATGAAAATATTTTTGAACTGCGAGAAAAGCCTGATCATTTGCTCATCATTGGAGGAGGACCTATCGGCATTGAAATGGCCCAGGCACATCGGCGCCTTGGCGTAAAGGTCAGTGTTTTTGACATGGGCTCTATCCTGCCACGCGACGATCAGGACAATGTGAAAATCATTCGGGATACACTCGAAAAAGAAGACGTTAATCTTTACGAAAACATCTCTATTCAGGAAGTTAAACACGGGGCAGACGGGGTAAGCCTCATTGTCGAAAAAGAAAGCGAGACTGAAGAGATCAAGGGCTCGCATTTGATGGTCGCCGCCGGGCGCAAACCCAATACGGACGGGCTGGATCTGGACAATGCAGGGATAGAGACAAACAAAAAAGGCATCGTCGTTGACGATCATCTGCGCTCTTCGAACAAACGGGTTTTCGCAATTGGCGATATCGCGGGCGGCCCGCAATTCACCCATATTGCAGGCTATCACGCCGGAATTATTATTCGCATTATCTGCTTTAAGATGTTCTGGGCGAAGGCGGATTACAAAGCGCTGCCGTGGGTTACCTATACCGACCCTGAAATCGCTCAGGTTGGCATGACTGAGGACGAAGCACACAAACAACACGGCGAAGACATCAAAGTCGCCAAATGGGAATTTGAAGAAAACGACCGGGCGATTGCCGAACGCGCGACCAAAGGCCGGCTCAAGGTTATCACCGACAAAAAAGGCAAGATCCTCGGCGCATCCATGATAGGGGCGCAAGCGGGCGAGCTGATAGGCTTATGGCAGTTGGTCGTTACCAATGGCATGAAAATGAAAGACATTACGGGCATGATCGCGCCATACCCCACTTTAGGCGAAGTGAACAAGCGCGCCGCCGGGGCCTGGTACACACCGAAACTCTTCAGCGATAAAACGCGCCGCATTGTCGGATTGTTGCAAAAGTTACCCGTTTAAAGGTCGAAGATCAGATATCAAAAGATATGCGGGAAAGTACGTCTCATAAAATCGTGATGCTTGCCGATTTGCCTGCGGCGGTTTCAGCGTTGACGGAACTATTCGTATCGGAGTGGGGGCCATGGTACGGCCCGAATGGTGAGGGGAATGCTGAATCCGACCTTAAGGCCTGCATGAATCGTGATCGTTTGCCTTTTGCTTTTGTTGCCTTGAATGATGATGGAGATGTTTTGGGGGTGGCCGCATTAAAAACGGATTCTCTTGGAAACGAGCGCGGTTACAGCCCTTGGCTTTCTTCTTTGGTTGTTGTTCCAGCCTACCGAAATCAGGGAATTGGATCCGCGCTGATTAAAGCAATTGAAGAACATTCTCGGGCACTTGGTTTTCAAACGATTTATGCAGCCACAGACAAGGCCCATTCCATTCTAATGAAACGTAGATGGCAATCTTTGAATGAGGAAATACAATCTTTACGTGGTCCGGTTTCTTTATACGAGTTGAAGCTTTCTTAAAACACAGAATAAGTTAACAAAAAATGCAGGAAATCATCGAATATAAAGGCTGGATTATTTTGGGTGTGTTTGTGATCCTATTCACTGCCGAGCATATAAAACCCGCTGTGGCTTATAGCCCCCACCCTGTAAGACGCATCATTAAAAACTTGTCGTTCTGGCCCATAAATATTGGGCTATCATTGGCCTTTATTCTTCCCGTGACATACTGGGCGTCCCAACACGCGCTGTGGGAACGACCAGAAATCCTAAGCGGCCCTGCGGGGCTTGCGCTTGATATCCTGATCCTTGATCTGTTTATCTATTGGTGGCACCGCGCCGTGCATGAAATTCCGTTTTTCTGGCGCTTTCATGAGGTACATCATCTGGATGAGCATCTGGATACCACATCGGCGATCCGTTTTCATTTTGGTGAAATTTTCTTCGCCACGTTTGTGCGTGCCGCTGTGGTCATAGCCTTTGCAGTACCATTTACCTCAGTCGTAATATTTGAAGTGCTGGTGTTGGCTTTCACGCTGTTTCATCATTCCAACATTGCCTTGCCTTTGCGATTGGAAAGCGCCGTTTCAAAAATTATCATTACACCTTCGATTCACTGGGTGCATCACCATGCCATTCGCAAGGATACGGATTCCAATTACGGCACAATCTTTAGCTTCTGGGATATTTTATTCAGATCAAAAAGTAAAACGCAGCGCTCTACAAATATGAAAATCGGTGTAGAGGGACGGAAGGATAGAAACTTTCTTAAGCTGCTGTTTGCTCCGTTCATTTCTCGATCCAAAAAAGGCGACCCTTAAAAGAGCCGCCTTTAAAAAGCATAAGGAGAGGGAAAACTATGCTTTAATATTAACACCGGATTTTGAAATGACCGGTGTTTTCGCCTGATGCTCGGCAATGGCCTGTTGCTGGATTTTCTGCAGGTTTTGCGTCGCACTTGACGATTTACTGTGGTTTGCGGCAGTGACGGCTGCTCCCCCGATTGCGCTTACTGCACTCATGACCAATCTCCTTTTGGTTTGAGGGTTAACACTGGGGTATTCGTGTCGATAACTTCATAAGTTACAAAAGCTTCAAAATTTTATGCCGCTTTCTTCGCATGCCATTCGGTGGACTTGAAGGCATCATCAAGAGGCGTTTCTGCAATATGGTTAGTGTAGTTGGACAGCGTTTTAAAGCCGACGCCCAGAATAATTTCCAAAATCTGCTCTTGCTCATAGCCCGCATCCAGAAAAGCTTTTACTGTTTTCTCTGATGGATTGCCTCTTGTATCAGCAATTTCCTGTGTCAAGCGTCGCAGCGCTTCCAGCTTGCTATCTTCGATAGGGTCGTTATTACGTATGGCGCTCACCACTTCATCGGGAACGTTTTGCATGTTTGCCATCGCCGAATGTGCAGCCATGCAATATTCACACTCGTTTGACAGGCTGGTCGAAAGCAAAACAATCTGCCGCTCTGTTTCAGTAAAAGATGTTTCTCCGAAAATTCCGGCCAGTGTCATATAGGCTTTTAATATAGGCGGCGCTTCGGCCATGACACCCAGAATATTCGGGACAAAACCATATTTCTCTTCGGCTTTTTTGAGCAGCTCTGCTGCGGGCTGTGATGCTGTTTCGGTGGTATGAACTTTATATGATGACATGTTATCCTCCTTTGGGTTTGAGTATGGGTATTCGAGGAGAGCAGATAAAAAGTTACTTCGTCAGCTTTATTGTGAACCTATTATCCATATCGCGCAGAAGATACAGCGCAACGCAAGCCGCTAGCATCGGCCAGGCAGCGAAGAACAGTAGGTTAATATCAGTTGTGTATTGTTTCCATGATGAAAAAGTTGAGACTCCGTGCAGAATCATTACGAAACCATAAGTCCAGCGTTTCCAGAGACCACCAAGAAAAGCGAGAATGATTACAAGCTCAATGGCACCGATCACCATCATTATTTCTTCGCCCAGACCGCCAATAAAATAGAAGTTCTCGAAAACCTTGGCAGCATGACCAGGGTTGAGGAATTTATCCAAAGTCCATGCAAACATCACTACAAATACGCCAAAACGCAGTAAAAACAATGCCCATTCAATTCTGTTTTGTTCCGTCATTTTTCCTCACTTATCAAATATTTTATGAATACTACCATCAGGATAAAACGCTTTAAAGGCAAAGGCGAACGTCGTGTCGTAGGGAATATCTTCATATCCGTTTGCCGTGTTCCTTTGTGCCGTGATAAAGCCGATATCGCGGCCCTGTTCGATGTTACCCATATCAAGCGCGGAATTCATTCCTTCCTTCCACTCAAGGCGCAGATCACCATGCTCGATGACGCCAGCTTTTCTTAGATCGTCTAGCAGCCAGGCATCTTTTTCAACAGCGACGACATAGGACAGCGGCTGCCCTGGCCCGTCATAGCGGCCCCGGTAAAGAAACGGATTGCCTGCCGGGTTGTCGTATTTAACATACGGGTTTTCACCATAACGACGGGCATTCGGATTTGAAGGTACAAGAACCTTGCCGTGCGGATAACTGTGTTTAAATGCTGAAAACGGAATAACGCGTGCAGGAAGACGCTTAAGCTCTACGCCGGTCATTTCCCCAACAATACCGTGCCCTACAAATTGCTGCCACCAGCTTTCGGTCTGGCGGTCATACATAATCATATCTGAATGGCGGAGTTTGCCGGATACGCCAAAATCCAGAACTTTTCCATCCACGCGCCGGTCAAACGCAACAGCAGCATTGCATAAGGGGCAATATGTTACCGTCACCGGCACACCGCCAATATCATCATTGGCAATTTCGTGCCACATCAGAATACGCAACGGATAGGCTTTGGCTTCGCCGTTAACGGTTAATGTTATAACTGGTTCCTGCTCGCCCAGATCACTAATCTGCGAAACCGGCTTGAATTGAGGGTCGTCAATCGCCGGTATGCCGTCCTTCGGCGGACCACCAGACATAATTTCAGAAAAATCAACTGTGGTTTTTCTAAAATCCGTGCGTGGCCATTCCTGTTTCCAAGAGGACAGAACTTCTCCAGCAAGCGCGGTTATGCCCCAAAGAGCAAAAAACGCCATAAATACTGTGAAAAAGGTAACTTTCATATTCGGGGCTTCGAATACCGCAATGAAAAAGTTACAAAATTGGATTATAAAACTTAATGAACCTCTTCCTCGAAAAAACAAGTTTTTGGCTGGCGCGGTATTTGCAAAAGGAATTGCCCGGTTACAAGCCGCCCGCGACGACGAAAACTGAAAATCTCCGCGCATGTCTTCAGCCCGGCGATATATTGCTGGTTGAGGGCAATTTGCGGATCAGCGTAGCTATCAAATATCTGACACAATCGACATGGTCGCATGCGGCCTTTTACGCCGGACCGTTCGATGATACGGATGACCCGCCCTGCTTGATTGAAGCTGATGTCATTGAAGGCGTACGAGCTGTACCCCTTTCCAAATACGCAGGGCAACATACCCGTATTTCCCGCCCCGTGAATTTGAGCAATGAAGACCGGGAAAAGCTTGTCGCCTTCATGCAGGAAAAACTCGGTATGCATTATGATGTCAAGAATGCCATAGATTTAATGCGCTACCTGCTACCTCAACCGCCAGTACCCACGAAATGGCGGCGACGCATGCTGGCTCTCGGCAGTGGCGATCCGACAAGAGCAATTTGCTCAACCCTAATCGCACAGGCGTTTCAATCCATCCGCTACCCGATCCTGCCGGAGATAAAAGTAAAAGAAGATTGCAAGGATGGCGAGGATTGCGCGCAGGCCGAGATCATGCATATCCGGCATCACAGCCTGTTCACCCCGCGCGATTTTGATATCTCGCCCTATTTCCGTGTTATCAAGCCAACACTGGAAGCCGGATTTGATTACAAAAGTATCGAGTGGAGCGGAACGGCCTGACTGTTGTTATTTATCTAAAATATCCAGCTGAAAAACATATAAAAGCGACAATACAAATGAGATAATATCGTGTCAGATAATGAATATTTCTATCAGAAAAGATATTCGTACATTCGATCATTGCTAATCATCTGAACATAATCATTAAGATCGGCGGGAACTGAGACAGGGGCATAAGGTTTACCTGTCATATCGGAAAACATCGGGGTCGGTGGCAGGCCATAAATATCTGGCCTGCGCAGCCGGATCAGGATTTTTGTCAGAGAGGACAGCGGTGCCGGAAATTTAAACCAGGCTTTAAGGCTTGAGCTTCCCGTATCGCTCCAATGCGGGTTGCTGCTGCCTGGCCATGTCTGATTCCATGACGTAAGCAGACCGTTATAATCACTGTCCGTGTTATACTCGCCAGCCGCCAGATCATCAAAGTCAGTTATGATTTGCTGTGCCGGAGCAGATGCCAGCATGGCTTCCACAATATCCATTTCGTCGCCGTAAATGGCGATTTTGGCTGGTCCGATCCAGTTGGTTGTGTAATTGAAATCAATTAACAAACCATACAGCAGTTTGATGTTATTATGTTTAGTGTGAACCATAAATTGTCCCGGTGATACAAGCATGGCAAATAATCCTGTTTTATTTAAGTGAGCGGTTTACAGCGCCCAGCTTGGATTGGCAGTCCTTATGGGCAAACCACAGCGTTGCTGTCCATTTAGCGACATCGTGCTGCGTCATATCCGTGCCGGGATGATCCGGCGCGTTTTCACAGGCCGTGAGGCTATGCGGAATTTCCAGTTTAATCACTTCCACTTGTGTCGTTTTCATACCCGTACAGGCGGTCAATAGTACCGCGCAGCACAGGAGATACAGTGCCGTTTTCATCATCGTCTGCTCCTTCTATTGAGCCAAGGATGCGTTCCAGATCCTTGGTGCGTTTAATTTCTTTTTGGGATTCATGCTCGACGGCTTTAATCCGGCGTGCCGTCTCTTCCTGCAGGGTGGTAAGGCTTTGGCGGTAGGATGCCGCTGTGACTTCTGCCGCAGCCAGCTTTTGCTCCAGCCGTTCTATCTGAAAATCTTTCCAGTACAGAACCCCTGCTAAAACCGCGAAAGCTGCTAAACCTGCGATGATATTTTTATGCTTCAGGAGAAACGCGATCATTTTTTGCCTCCGAGTTTCCGTTTTTATGGGCGGCGTAGAGATAGGCACCGATGGGGCCACCAGCCAGAATGCCCACATACGTCAGTATGGACTGCAGCAAGCCGATATCGGCTCCGGCCAGTATCTGATAGGCCACCAGCAAATTCGGCAGCACCAGAAAGGCGTATATGGACACAAAAAAAGCCAGGGTGCGCCTGACTTTCATAGGATCGCTTTTGTCGGGTTTGAGCATCACTGTCCTCCTGCGTATAAATCCATGACTGGCCGAACCTTGCGAAGAAATCCGTCCACCGTCCCAGCTCCGAGATGGGTGTTGTAATACTCCTTCCAATATTCAGCCATGCCCTGCCAGTTTCCGGCATCGGGCAACGGCTTCCGAAATCGCAGATAAAAAATCCGGCACATCGCAGCCGCATAAAACAAGTTGCCGTGCAACTGGTCGTGTAAGTCCATATCCCGCATGATCAAAGCCTTCAGATCATTCAGCAGCATCGGCTTTTTTGATAAAAACCGCTCCCAGATGTCGTCATGGCTGACTGACTCAAGCTGAAACAATCCTCGGGCCGGCCCATGCCCTTTTTGATGAATAAAGGTCATATTGCTCTCGGCCATACCAGTGGCCATGACCAACTGCTCGGCTCCCAGCGAATAGAGATTGATCTGCTGGAGGGCTGGAATAACCACATACTCACGTATTTGTCCGATATCCATAGCGACCTCCTATTGATCGACTTTTTTGCGTAAATAATGAATATCTTGACGCACGTCGCTCAGTTGAGTTTTGATGCTGGCAATATCCTCCCGCATTTCCCCGACAACGCGCCGTCCGGTCACGTCATTGTTGATCTGATGCTCCAATGCTGCGATTTTCTGTTCGCTGGTGGTGATATGCTCCGTGACCCAGGCCACAAGTTTGACCAGAGCCATAATTACGGCCACGCTGTGGGCAATAATGCCAAACAGCAAACCCCATTCTGCTGGTGTCATGGTTTTTCCTTTCTGTTGATAATGGTTAATATTTCGAGAGCACGATCCACTGACCGCCATCTGAATAGATGGTCATGGCGGCGAAGTGGGATGTGAGTGACCAGATTTGTGCGTCCGGGCCACCTGTGCCGCCAGCCATTTGAATCTTGACGTGGTTTCCAGACGGGTCGATCTTCTTAATTGTGCAAACGCGGCCAGCCGCTGCGGACGGTGCAGGAATTTCAAATATGATTTGTCCTGAGAATGCGGAAACCAAATATACGCGGTTCAACATATCTGCCTGAAAAGTACCGGATGGTGCTGCAGCATTATCAATGTAACGGCTTGGGCGTGGCATACGATTATCATGACAAATCCACCATGTTGCGCCGTTGGAAACCAATGTGACAGTGTCATACTGCTGCAGCAGTGTAAGCGTACGGTTATCCGGTCCGGCACCATTGTTTTCTTTGATATTGATCGGATTATCGCGCAGATCTGATTTCTTAAGCGTAACCCATCGCCCGGTAGCATCCCCTGCATTGGGTAAAATCAAATCGTAGGATTTATTAAAGGAGCTGAGTAGATAAAACGTATGCTCCAGATCGATTGAAATATCGCCCACATGGCTGGCCGGAGGATCGATGTAGGTGGTGCCGCGCGTCATGCCGTCTACATGGACATCGGTCATGTAAACATCTTTCATGAAGTTCTTTTTTGGAAAGCCTGCATCATATGCCTGGTATTCGCCCTGCAATGTAGGATCCCAAATTGCTGCACCTCCTGTCGCAGAAAACAGCCGCATAATGGTGTTATCATACGAGCCATTATCAATACGGATCCCCGGCGCTAATCCCAAGCACTCCGCATAGAAATTATTAATGATATTGCTGCGCGCTAGAAAGCCGAGCCGGAAGCAAGCTTCGGCATCCTCATGGACGTTAGCCTCGCAATCCACGAACGAGTTGTTGTATTGCCCTGTGGAGATAAAAAAGCCAGAGCCGGATAAAGGGCTGGAGAGTGAGTAAACCCGCACATCGTGGAATTTGTTAGCATTAGGGCTATCACCAAAAGTTTCCGGATCATTCCAGTCATCCGGTGTGGTGGTTAACAGCACGCCGTTAATCTTAGGCCGCGCCACCAGGACGCGACTGATATTGTTCCAGTAACACGGCTTGTTGGTGTCATTCCAACCATCGAGCGTCACGCCAATTTGTGCATCCCAAATCGTGATGTTTTCAATCACGTTTTTTACACAGGGACTGACCTTACCCGCCAAGAAGAGCGCAGAAGCACCACCCACAATCTTGATGTTCTCAACGATGCAGTAGCCTTCAACAATTTCAATGGCATTGAAATCAGCGGTGTATGGCGGCACTTCATTTTCATTCAACGGCGTGTCTTGGGCTTGGATTACGCTTTCATCACCCATTCCGAGGATAGCATTGCCGTAATGCATGACGATCGGCCCGGTAATCCGATACGTGCCACGCGGCAAATAGATAGCCTTTTCATTGGCAAGCGCATCATTGAGAGCCTGCGTGTCATCATTCACGCCATCGCCGACCGCACCGTAGTCTTGCGGACGGGCAATCTCTCTGGCGGCTAAATATTGCCGGAGCTTCTGCTTATTAACGCTTTGCCCAGGGACGAGGATATTATCGATTTCTGCCATGTTTTACAGCTCCGCTGAGGCCAGAATTAAGCCGCCTGTACCTCTTTGGATGTGGAAACGACCCGAAGTAAGGCCGGAGAAATAAGCAATGTCTACGCGCCCGTGATCGGCATTGTTTTCATGGACAGATGTGATGCTGGCCTGACTTTGCGTAAAGTCAGCCGTGTAACCATCCGTCATAGCAATGGGGGCATCCACCTCATAGGACGGGGCGGCACGCATGCTAGGGTGAGAAAACACGGCCTGCATATTAGACCCGGAATTGGCCACGCCGAGGATCGCTCCAATGGGTCGCACGTATCGGCTGACGAGTTTCTCTTCCAATGCCAAAGGCCGAACCAAAAAAGGTCTCTTGGCTGTGCCGATAGAAAGCTGTTCTTGGCCGAAATAAGTATCCTTCGTGGTTATAGCTCCACAATCGACTTTGACCTCGATCTCTATACCGTTCCGGCAATCACCCATATCGGCAATAGCCAAATCAATATCGGAGTTACTGTCATTGGCAACGGAAACTGTGCCTGTAGCGATTTGTGTTGTGCTGGCAAAATCATCTACAGAGTCAGCTTTGCGAACGGTAATGATGAAGTCCACATTTGCGCCGTGATCGTGGTAAACCCGCGCTGAATAATGAGCAGCCGCATTGTAAAACTTCCAAGCATCCTTGGCTTCAATTCGGCGGCGGAACAAAATGGCTCCGGATCCTGTGAGCGTGACATTCTCAACAAAGGTGACATGACCAGTTTCAGACAGCGTAAATGCGCTGGTGACATGTTTGATCGTGCCGGCCGATACAGTGCCTTCCGCTTTAACGCTCAGCAAATCAACTGGAGCTTTACCCCAGCTATCTGTTAATGACTGATCGCCACGGTGAGAAATGCGTCCACAGCCATTAATGATGGCGTTGGCAAGTCCGGCCAGCGGTGTATCGTTGAGATCTCCGTAATCCCCACTTGTCGCCACTGCCGCTAGATCCCCTGGTTGTGTTGCTGTGTCAGCCAAGGCACCTTGAGCTGCTGTGGCAAAATCGCCTGTATCGTTATATGCAGCGCTCCCTACGTCAGCAGGCTGCAGAGCTGTATCAGCTAAAGCTCCCTGAGCAGCATCGGCAAAATCTCCAATGTTAGATCCTGCCGCCGTTCCAGCATCAGCGATATCTGAAAGGGTATGCGTATGAACGGTGTCGGCTTTTCCGGCCACAAGATCACCAGTGGTGACTTTCCGTGTGGCGTTATCCTGCACAATGGGCAGCAATTCATCGCCTTGCAGCGGCGTAACCGCCGAGGGCAACTCGGAGATTTTTTTGGTCGTGGTCATGTTTTGCTCCTTATGAAGAGTTATTCAAGAACGAGGACAACAGTTTGATCCCCGCTAGTTGTGGCTGTGACTGGTCCCGCAAAGTCGGATTTATTGCCGTATCGATCCACGGCACGTAGCCAGTAGTAACGCGTCTCAGAACCAGGCAGCAGATTGCGGGTGAATGAATTGTCGTAGACCTCCAGAATGCGGGCGGCATCCTGTTCTGGCGTGGCCGTATCACTGGTGCGCTCCCACACCTCGACATAGCGGAAGTCACTTTCTGTGATCGGATCCCAGCTCACCGTGATGTAATCATCACCAGCGCTGGCCGTGACATTGTTTGGTTCGTGCGGTGGCACCGATTGGTTATTTGGCACAACCACCTGCGGCGCATCGCCCATGGTTTTGAGGTCAGATTGCGTGAAGGCGTAAACACCTTCGCCATCTTCATCGAGGGTAAGGTCTACGCCCATTTCCTCGGTCATCTGCCAATTCACAACACGGCACGGCAGGCCGTTGATACCAAAACGCTCCAGATCAACCGCGACCGTGTTTCCGGCCATAACCTGAAATCCGGCCAGATTGCATGGATACTGAATTTGCCGCTGTCTGCGAATTTGCTCCAGCGCAATCTTGGCGATGCGCTGCGCCATGGTGTGGGATGTGGTGAATGACAGATCAAGCGTGGAAACAATCTCTTCACCGCTGTCTTCAGCAATATAAAGATCAGAGTCGACCGCCGGGTAATCTGTGGCTTGCCAGTTGTGATCCGGCGACACGAACGCACCCTTGATGGTGTTAAAGAGCTGACGGCGTGATCGATGCGGACGCATCACAACCGCGTCACGCAAGAAGCTCTCATCAAAGGTTTTGACGGGGGCATAATAAGCCCCGACTTGTAATCGCCATTTACCGCCCGTGTAGGTCAAATACCCAGCGCAACTACCAAGCATAGCTTCCAGAATATCTCTGGGGTTATCCGTCAGATCCACAACACCGTTGCAGGTGTAGCGTTTCTCCGTACCGTCTAACGTAGCCACATCCTCATCGCAGATATTGGCTGCGGCTATAAAGGAATTCATGTCAATTTCATCGGCGTTGGCGGCCAGGCCAAAATCAGAAAGCAAATAATCCAACACACAAAGAGCGGCATTATCAGACCAGACCGTGTTTGTAGTGCGCGGATCATAGACTTTGCGACCTTTGACGATGGCGGAAATATTCGGTGTGCCGCTCGCATAGGCTTTATCGTCATAGCGCATTTGAGCGTGGATATAGGCTAGGCCGCGCAAACGATGGGCGTTCGTCCATTGACCACCGGAATTGCTGACCAGAATGGAATCGGCCTGCTGATCAGTTTCTCCAAGATGCTTATAAATGCTGGCGAAAACTGTTCCGTCACGTTTGTATGGCTCAGAGGTGGCATCGCCATTGCCATCGAGAGGCACTGTTTCATCGTTGAAAAGGATCTCCTCGATCTCTTCCACCTCATGCGCGGCCAGCACAATAACCCAATGCAGCATGTCGAGCTTATTATCACCTCCGCTAACCGGACGGCTGTGCGTAAACACAAGCGGCCCCGAAACCCGTGTCCGTCCATAAACAATGCGGTGCGCGGTAATCGGCTGGTTAACCATCTCCGTCCGGCCACGGCTTCCAGCTCCAGAAGACACAGATGTGACCGACGGGTTCGTAAACTTTGCCTGCTTAGGCTTTGGTGCAAAAATGGGGGCTGTGAAGGACACAACAGCGGATCCAACAACACCGCCAACAATAGCGCCGATAATTCCACCGCCGACCACACCGCTGACGAAGTTGGAGGCAACTGCCCCAAGAACAACTGGAACAACCTGGGGCATTATCCAATTCTCCAAGCACGTACCGCCTGAAGCGATGGAAAGCCAATCAAGCCCTCACGCCCAGGAGCAAAGATGTGTTCCCCGGCACGAATGCCCAGCGTATCACCACGACCAATATCAAACAGGCAAACATCGCCGCGTTGCGCTGTTAATGGCGGGATTTCAGGAATGTTGTATTTGGCGACCACGGCATCGGCGATTCCAGCAACACCGCCACACTTGTTCAAAAGCCGTAATGCTTGGATCTGGCTTTTATAACCACGATATGGCTCTGCCAAATCCTGGCCTGTGATGGCCTCTACGCAATCCATGGCGAACAGACAGCAATCATTCTCTCCCCACACGAAGGGCTTTTGACGGGTGTTGGCGATGAATTTGGCCAGACGTTCTGGCCAATCTGAATAACGTTTAATTTGTGACATGGTTTATTCCGGTGCGCGGCCCCAGATGATTTTCTTGTCCTGCATGGATGGGACGTATTCCAACCCCTTATCGCCTGGGAAGCGTGATTGTTGATCCGCATCCGTGTAACGACGGGTGCGGACACGTTCTAAATCTCTTAGGCGGCTTTCAGCCGTAAGCGTTATGGTGGCCGTATCCCCGCCATCAGCAATCTCTGCCGTATCCATACGGCCATCAAAAATAAGGAAGGGAT
>CBDUPU010000021.1:0-17116 GCA_965369185.1 uncultured Rhodospirillales bacterium | reverse complement strand
GGCGCGCAGCCCTTCTTCCATTTCCCTTTTTAGCTCTACCGCATAGGCATAGCGCGCGCGAACATAAGGAACGTTGTCCTTCACCTGGTCCCAAACCGTCAGATCGAACTTATTTGAAAACAGATACATCAGCGCTTCGGCCTCAAGATCATTAAGCGCGTTTTGGCTGACAATGTTGCTGGCAAGATCGGCGACCTCGTTATAGGTCATTTTCGCCAATCCGGCGGTACCGTTCCGGTCAAGATAGTCCTGCGCCGCCCGCACCGAACGGTGGGTCGCATACACATAGCTGGCGGAATAACCACTATCCAGCGGACTGCTCCAGGCCGTTTGATAAGGCCCGGAAAGCGCCATATTGGCAAGACGGATACTGGCGATAGTCTCGGCCATATCGGTAATGCCCTCATCCCGCGCCATAATCAGCGCCGAAAACACATCCGAGAACGTTTCAGCGCGGTGATAATAAGCAAGCCTTTCATCATGACTGGCCGCGCCCGCCATTTTCGGCAGGAAATAATCATCCATGCAATGCGCGATCTCGTGATAGGTCACGAATTTTTTGTATTTAGCCGCATCAGGGTCAAGCCGGATCGATGCCCCGGCGATTTCCGCCCCATGGACGACATTGCTGGGATTAATGAAGTCGCGCACAGCCGACCGTCCATCCATCACACCGCGCCCGCCGAAAATTGTACAAACTTTGAGGGGCTTACCCTGCGGATAGGCTGTAAAGACCCTCGTATGCGGGCTGAGAAAAATATCTTCGTCCCTGGTATTTTTGAAAAAGTCTGTCGGAAGATGCAAACGGCCATAGCGAAGCAAATATTCGGCAAGATAGCGATTTCGCAGCTCGGTATCGTTGCGCACATCATTCAGCGCCCGGTTGATCTGGATCCAGTCCCGGTCAACCAGAATCATGCGCCTGTCCCTGACCGCCCGGTTAAACTTGTCCTGAATACTGCGCACTTCCTGCGAGTGGTTGCTGCTGGAATTGCGAACATTAAGGTCGTCATTGTTATTGTGATGCGCCTGCGCCGGCAGCGCCAGCGACCCTGCGATCATCAGCGCGGCAGCGCCTTTTTTCAGAAAATCGCCAAACTGATTGGTGACAAGACGGTTAAACGTCTTCCGTAAGCGGAGTCCGGACATGTAAACTGTTCCCTGTTTTTATTTTTATCGTTTTTATATTTCGGGAAAGTGTAAGCATTTTCTCCCGGCGCGCAAGCCGGAAAAATTTTAGTTCTGCCAAGGACTTCTAGACGGATAGTTTCTGAAGGCGCGCCACATAAAAACCGTCCATCCCGCCATGGGCGGCAAGATGAAACGGCAGAACCCGGATATCGCCTTCCGGCGTCACCAGCGCATCCATGCCCCCGACCTCGACCGGCGAAAGCGGCAAACGGCGCACATCCTGCCTTGCCGCCAGGGTATTGGCAATCTGAGCCTCGCCCTCCGCCTTTTGCAAAGAACAGGTGCAATAAATCAGAACGCCGCCGGGCGCGATCATATCAAGCGCATTATCAAGCAGCCGCGCCTGCATCTTCAAAAGCCGCTCCATATCCTGCGGTTCTTTCAAATACGCAACATCAGGGTTTCGCCGGATCGTGCCCGTCGCGGTGCAAGGCGCATCGAGCAAAATAAATTCGGGCGCTTCCTTCGGCTGCCAGACAGAGGCGTCAGCCGTATCAACCTTCACATGATCTTCCAGCCGCAGCCTTTGCATATTGGCCTGCAAACGTTTCAGCCGCCCGTGCGAGCGGTCAAGCGCCACAACCTGCGCGCCAAGCGCAGCAAGCTGCGCCGTCTTGCCGCCGGGGGCAGCGCACATATCTATGACCGTGCGCCCAGACACATCACCAAACAGTTGCGCGGGCAAGCTGGCAGCAGCATCTTGCACCCACCACATTCCGTCATCAAATCCGGGCAACTTGTGCACCGCGCCGCCCTGCACCCGCCGCAAAGATCCGGTCGGAAGGATGGTCGCTTCGAGCGTATCCGCCCAGTATTTCATTTTCGACGGATCTTTCAGGGTGATATCAAGCGGCGCTTCGGACAGGTTTGCCTGCGCGATTTCGGCGGCCGTGCGCAGACCGTAATCCTCGATCCAGACCTTCATCAGCCATTCCGGCGTATTCAGCCGCACCTCGTCCTGCTTTGCCGCCCAGTCACGGTGATTTTCCGTCACCCTGCGCAGCACCGCATTAACGAAGCCTTTCTGCCGCCCCATTCCGTTTTCTTCGGCCAGCCTGACGGCAGTATCAACCACCGCATAATCCGGCACCGCCATAAAGGCAATTTGCGCCGCCGCCATACGCAGCAAGTTCAGCAGCGCCGGCGGATGCGGCATTTCACTGCGGTCTGCGCCGCGCATGATAAAATCGTCAATCTGGCCGCGCCGCCGCAGCGCCGTGCCAAGGATCATCCGCGTAAAGGCCTTGTCGCGCGACGGCAAGCGGGCAAAATCACGGTCATTATCGAGCACCTGATCAAGCGGCTGGCCGCGCTCCAGAACCTGCCCCAATATATGCAGGGCGATGCGCCGCGCCTCCAGCATATCGCCGGTATGTTCAGGCGCAGTTTCCTGCTGGTTTATGTTCTCGTCTGGCGCGGCCTGCTCGGTCATTAGCCGGTAGCCTTGTTCTGGATTTCCTGACGCCGCGCGGCCTTGATCTCTTCTTCAAGGTTGCAGCTGTAATCAATCAGTGTCTGATAAAGTTTACGCACCAGATCGCGATCAAGCCCCTTGGCAGCCGCGCGCTCGGCGGCGCGCTCGCGCACTTCATCAACACGGTCTGGCAGCACCGCCGGAATATCGTTCTCAAATTTGAAATTCCCGACTTCGCGGATAATGTCGGTACGCTCGATCAGCAGGTCAATAATCTGGTCATCAAGCGCATCGATCCGCGCGCGAAACGGTTTCATAACTTCCATAACAACAACTCTTTCATTTTCTGTTCTTGCGCGCCATATTAACGGCATGACTGATAAAAAGCCAAGCCCTGAACGCAAACAAGAAAAAGACGCGCAGCCCGCCCCGCCGGCGCCGGACATCGCCGCGAACAAAAAGCCCGAATCCGGCGGCCCGTCAGGCCCCGAACCCACCCGCTACGGCGACTGGGAACGCGGCGGCAAATGCGTTGATTTTTAGTACCAGCCTTTAAATATCCAAATCCACCATCACCGGCACATGGTCGCTCGGCTTTTCCCAGTCGCGGGCGTCAGTGATAATGTCATGGCCGGTCAGGTGCGGCATTAGTGGATTGGTCAGCCAGATATGGTCGAGGCGCCGCCCGCGGTTGGATTTTTTCCAGTCACGATTCCGGTATGACCACCATGTATAGCATTTCTCCTCGTCCGGCACGAAATGGCGAATGGCGTCCTGCCAGTCCAGCGAGTCCTGCATTTTCGCGAGCCGCTCCACTTCGACCGGCGTATGCGAGACAACTTTCAAAAGCTGCTTATGCGACCAGACATCATGCTCAAGCGGCGCGATGTTAAAATCACCGAGCGCAATCAACGGATCGTCCTTGCTGTAATGCTCTGCAAACCAGCCGGTCATTTCGTCGAGAAAATCCAGCTTGTGCGCAAATTTGTCATTGATTTCCGGATCGGGCTCGTCGCCGCCCGCCGGGATATAAAGCGTATGAATTTCGACCGGCCTACTAAATTTCGATGATTCAAGATGAATGGATATATGCCGACAATCCGTACGATTGACACGATGATAAATCTCGGAAGTCGTAAACGGCACCTTCGATAAAATGGCAACGCCGTTATAACTTTTCATGCCGTGAAAGTGGGTATGGGAATACCCCGCGTCGATCACCGCGTCGATCGGGAAATGCTCGTCCGGTGTTTTTGTTTCCTGCAGGCAGATTATGTCCGGGCTGTACGTGTCCATGAAATGACGTACGATCGGCATCCGCAAACGCACGGAGTTAATGTTCCAGGTCGCGATACGCATCAGGGGGAAGACTCCTGTCGTTTAGAATTTACTCATACCAAAAGAAATAGCCATAGCCGACCAGCAAGGCCGGTATCGCCGTGTAAAGCGTTGCCAATATCGCCGTGCGCGGCGCAAGGGCAATCGCCGGGAACAGCGCATCGCCATCGTTACTGATGGCATTGCCAAGCTGCGCCGATAGCGGGATAAAGCCGCCAAGATAAAGCGTCGTTACAATAATTTGCGGCCCGCAGCCGGGAATGAACCCGACCAGCACGGCAATGGCCGGCATGTAAACCGCTGCAGACTTAAACAAAGAGGCAAGATCAAACGCCGTCCAGTAAGCCCCCAGCTCAAAGATCATAAACGCCATAATGACCCATGTGGTCACAAAGCTGGTTTCAAAAATTACGCGGTCTTTCAAATAGACATGAACCTTGCTCGTCGGATGCGCCATCAGGTTCACGATCGCAAACCCTTTATCCGGCAGTCGCGCCCACAGGAAAAAGCACAGCAAAGCACCGATGACGCCGATGATAGTCGTTGGCTGCAGCGATGCCAGAGGCCCGAACCACTGGTCGGTATCAGCCTGAAACGCATTGCCAAGACCAAAAGCGATCCCCGGAACCAGCAAGCCGTACCATGCCCGCGACGTCCAGCGCCCATAAGACACTGCAGGGCCGCAATGCGCCTTAAATTCTTTCAAATCACCCTCATGCGAGCGCAAAAAGTCACGGCCGTGAATCCGGTCAACAACCAGCCCCGCAATTGTCCCGACAACGACACTGATGGAAATCACCAGCGCAAAAGTCTGCGGCTCCCGCGCGAGCAGCAAGAAAGCCGCATCGCCCATCGTCGAGGTCAGCACGGCAACCATGCCGCCAAAGCTAAGCCGCCCCATCACATACTGGGTAATGACGATAATCGCGCCGCCGCAGCCGGGCAGCGCGCCCATAAAGGCGGCAATCGGCACTTGCCAGCGCTCATGCTTCTTGAGCAGTTCCGCCGTATCCAGCTTGAGCTTATGCTCGAGAAAATAGAAGATAATCAGCGTAAGGCCGACAAACGACGTCACCGCGACATAAGCGTCAGTCAAAGCGCCGCGCGCTACCTCCCGCGTGCCTTCCGGCGCAACGGTCACAAGCCCCGCCAGAACAACAAGCAGCAGGTACTTCCAGAACCTGCGGTCAAATCCCGGCGCGTTAACGGCCTCAGGTGCGTTTTGCTGAGCTTCAGTCATGATGGCCTAAAACTGCGATAGATCAAAGTTAGCCGGCAGACCGAATTCTTTCATCATTTTCTGGGTCTCATCGGCCATTTTCTGCTCGGCATTCTGGCCGGCCATGTTGATTGCAGCGACAATCAGATCTTCCAGCGTTTCGCGCTCTTCCGGCGCCATAAGCTCCGGCGCAATCTCGACCTTTTTCAGGTCGCGCTTGCAGGTCATCACGACCTTTACCATGCCGCCGCCGGCCTCACCTGAGGTTTCAAGATGACCAAGCTCCTCCTGCATTTGCTGCATACGGGTTTGCATTTCCTTGGCCTGTCGCATAATTGCCTGCATGTCCATAATCGAAAATCCTTGTTGGTTAGACGTGAGAATGTTGGTTTTGTGTCTGCTCGTGACTTAATTGTCATTACCGCTACGTACTCTTAACGTAGCATCGGGAAAGAATTCAAGCACCTGCGCCACGACCGGATGCTCTCTGGCAGCGGCAAGGCGCTTTTCTTCAGCGGCCTCTTTCTGCTCGTTAAGCGTCGGTTCGCCTTGTTTTTTATCGGTGACGCTAACGATCCATTGTTCGCCGGTAATCTCCTTCAGCGCATTCCGCAGGTCCTGAGAGAATTCCCGCCGCGTATCCGCCTTCTGGCGAAACTCCAGCGCCTTCGGCGACAGCTTAATAAGATGAACCCACTGGCATAGTTCAGTCGCCAAAATCATTTTACGGTGCGCGACCAGAGCGGCCTCGACATCGGCAAGGCATTTAATTTCATTTGCCGCCACAGCTTCGGGCTGGAAGACAGGCGCGGCCATTGCCATCGGCCCGCCGCCACCGCCGACAGCCATCGCTACAGGCTCCGGCGCGGGCGCATCCATACCGCTGGCTGCCGGGCTGGCAGGCGCTGCCGCGCCGCCCGAAGAAACTGCGCCCGCAGCACTAACACTTGGCGCACCCGCAGGCTCGGACTTGATTTTCTTGATCAGATCGCCCGGATCAGGCAGGTCGGCGGCATAGGCCAGCCGGATAATAATCATCTCCGCCGCCGCTTGCGGGTTCGGCGCATTATTCACTTCGCCCATTCCTTTGAGCAATATCTGCCACGCCCGCCCGAGCGAAGGCATCGACAGCTTGGTCGACAGATCGGTAATCCGTCCTTGCGCGTCTTTTGCCAGCGCCCCCTGCCCCTCGGCAGCCTGCGGCACAGCGCGGGCGCGGGTCAGAAGATGGGTGAAATCGAGCATGTCATTCAGCAGCACCGCAGGATCAGCGCCCTTTTTATAAAGGTCGGCAGCCTTGTCCAGCGCCGTCCCGCAATCACCTTTCAGCGCGTGCTCGAGAATATCGAGCACCAGCATCCGGTCGGCAAGGCCGAGCATGTCCTGCACCTGCTCCACCGTGATCGTCTCGCCGCTCAGCGCAATCGCCTGATCCAGCAAGCTCAGCCCGTCACGAACAGACCCGTCCGCCGCACGTCCGATCAGCGCCAGCGCCTCGTCCTCGGCGGCAACGCCTTCTTTTTCACAAATCGTCTTGTAGTAATCGGCCAGCACCGCCGCATCAATCCGGCGCAGGTCAAAGCGCTGGCACCGCGACAGCACCGTCACCGGCACCTTGCGGATCTCGGTCGTTGCAAAGATAAAGATCACATGCTCCGGCGGCTCCTCCAGCGTTTTCAGCAGCGCGTTAAACGCCGCTGTCGAGAGCATGTGCACCTCATCGATAATATAGACTTTGTAACGCGCCGATGTCGGGGCATAGCGCACGCCGTCCAGAATTTCGCGAATATCATTCACGCCGGTACGCGACGCGGCGTCCATTTCCAGCACGTCCGGATGGCGGTCTTCGGTGATCGCCTTGCAAATGTCGCAATCATCGGTCGCCCCGGTCGTCGGCCCGGCTTTGCCGTCAGGGCCGGTATAGTTCAGCGCCTTGGCGATAATCCGCGCCGTTGTCGTCTTGCCTGTCCCGCGAATACCGGTCAGCATGAAAGCATGGGCGATGCGGCCGCTATTGATCGCATTGCTCAGCGTGCGCACCAGCGCATCCTGGCCGACCAGTTCGCCAAAGTTACGGGGACGGTATTTCCGCGCCAGAACGCGGTAGGGCTGTTGCTTTTCTTCAGACATAACTCTTATTTAAGCAGATTCTCCGCCGCAAGCAATGCGGCACCGCCAAATTTATACAGATTTCACGGAACTAAAATTAAATATGGGGAAATCGGGAGATAAAGCCAAAAAGAAAGGTGGAAGACGGACACGACCCAATGAAGTTCGTTACGGCTGCTGCCTCTCGGCCCTGACCGGGTTGGCGAAAACATCGCCCGCGCCGCCTTCCGCATACGATATAAGAGGATATGCGCGTAAATGCAAGCCCCTATCGCGCGTTTATCGGTCGAGCCTGCGCCCGTTAAACGTCGCCAGCCGCAAGCCGGGCTTGCTCTGCGCCGGTTTATCCCCCGCAGCAGTCGGGCTTTGCGGCGCGCCTTCGGCCTCCGGCTCATCCATGTCATCAATATCGCCGCCGATCAGCTCTTCAAATTCCGGCAGGCCGGGATGGGTCGGATCAATCTCGCGCACTTCTTCAATCATGCTGACACCCTCCGGGCAAGCGGACTTCATAAACCACTTCTTCAAGCCCATCGGTACCGTAATCAACGGCCGCCCCTTACCTGATGCCATCATAACCTCCTGCTTTATAATTTTTCATATTAGGAAAATTTTTAGCACGTAATGACAAAGAAATGAAAAGAAATTATTCACAAACCGCAATCGATATTATATACAGTCAGTCTTCACCATAGAGCGCCGCTGTAGCTCAGGGGTAGAGCAGGTCATTCGTAATGACAAGGTCGGGAGTTCAAATCTCTTCAGCGGCACCATATAAAAACTAAAACTGTCTTCATTTTAAAAGCCGGGCACTTTTAAGAACCCGGCTTTCTTGATGTTTAGATGCTTGTCGATCTCTTTAAACGACCAGATTACCGCTATTGATCAAATCGCCTAGCGCGAGATTTGTAACGCCTTCGAGCGTGACAAGGTCAACGGCGTTTGCCACATTTCCGGTTCCGGACGTATCGATGGAAACAACCGTGTTGCCGCCCTGTTCGGTCGTATAGATAAAATCATCGATACTATGCTGCAAAGGATCGTAGGACGTTATGAGCTGTGACAGATCAAGGACGTCCCCCTCACCGGCGCTGAAATCCTTGATGATATCACCGGCGTCGGCCAACGCTTCAAACACGAATGTGTCTGCCCCGTCACCGCCATAGAGCGTATCGCTGCCAAGGCCGCCGATAATCATGTCATTACCCTCCTGACCGAAAATGTAATCATCGCCGGCGCCGCCATATAGCGTATCGCTGCCGATGATCCTTTTTTCACCTTGCTGGTCGATGCTTTCCTGCATTAACTCCTCGCCGTTATTTTTCAAATAGGCGAGCGTGTCATCACGACTCCAGTTCGGATCGACTATACTCTGGCCGGCTTCCAACATTTCAAAGACCTGCCAGCCTGATCCCGGCTGCGTTCCCAGATTATGCAGGGCAGCGAGAGCATCCGTATAAAGCGCATCACCAAAGATGAAATCACATCATCGCCAATCGGGTCGAGCTTATTAAGCGGATTTGAATCCTTGAAAGCCTGGCTAAGCTGATCGGGGTTTGTCACATTAATCGCGCTACCGTCGGAATCAATCTGGTCAAGATTTGTAATGCTGTAACCGATATTAATACCGACACCGACCACCTCGTCACTGAGCGACTGGATTTGTTCAATTTCATTCGAACCGTCAAGCCCCTGAATCTCTTCCATCGCCGTCAGGTTTGAATAGAACGAGTATGTCGCCGCGCCGGTCGCGTCATCCACCGCATAATTCGGAAAGCCGTCACTGACAAAATAACTGGTCGTAACCGCGCCCGGTATCGCCGCACCACTTTGCAGCCATTGAATAGCTGTCTGCAATGCCGATTCATAGTTGGTAACCCCGCCCGGCGTTAGACTGTTCAGATAACTGATCGCACTATTAAAATCCGCATCATCCGTCACCGTATAAGTCGCCATGCCGGAAGCCGTCGTATCAAACGGCACCAAATGCACCATAACATCGCCATTAGCGTAGCCGTTAAAATCAGTCAGCAGGTTTTCAACCGCATCGACCATATGGTCAAGCCGCGTACGCCCGTCCGCCATAGACGTGTACATAGATCCCGAAACATCAAGCATCATGACAACGTTAAAATCGACCGGCGGCGGGTTCATCGTATAGGCACCGCCGGCGTCGCCGACCAGAATGTCATGGTTATCGCCGCCCTGAATAATCCCGAAATTATTGCCATCAACACCATCACTCACGATATAAGCCACTTGTGAGCTGCCAACGTCATCGACATTATTGGCGACAATAAATACAGGATCATCAATTGACTGTGGCGGTGGCGGCGGCGCGGGCGGCGTAACCGCCCCATAGGTAGCCTCGATACCGCCGATCAAGAAACTCGCCTCCCCATGCCCGCCGCCAAGATTGCTGGTGGAGTAAAACACCACCTGACTGATCGCGCTGCCATCGCCGTAATCATCCGCATTAAAAGTAAAAGTCGTGACTTTTTCAGGCGCATTGCTATCCAGCGTCAGGGTGACTTCGCTCATATCCCCATTTTGCTGATAGATACGGAAGGTCACGGAATCATCGCTATTCTTTGTGCCGTGATCGACCAGACTGATCGACAAAACGTCCGCGGCCTCGTCCAGCCCGACCGTAACGTTTTCCGCGCCAGTGTCCTTTCCCTTATTGCCATTGCCGCCAATACCGAAACCGGCCGCCGCCTTACCCGTATCTATCCATGTCATCGTCCCCGGCGTATGACTGGTGTGGTCAGGGTCTTCAAAGGTGATGTGAATGCCGTTCTTCGAAAACGACGTCATCTTGCCGCCAAAGTCTGATTTCTGCGCATCAAGGGCAATCGTCGTGTTTGTGACAACCGGATCAGGTGACGCCGCCCCGGCAGAATTATCGCCGGATGTTTGTGTTTGCGCTGGCGGCACAGCGGCCTTTTTTGCGGCAGGTGCGGCCTGCGTTTTGATCAGCTGCGGCGCGAGTGACTGTGTTTGTTGCGTCAATGTCGCCTGCGCCTGTTGAATGGACTGAATGCGCCCTGCCAAAATCGAATCCGCCGAATCCGAACTATTGCGGTTATCGTTATCATCGATTTTTAGAAACGCACTAAGAGATTTGGCGGAAGGCAAGCCTCCGCCATTGAATGTATTTACCATGGAACCCCTCCGGTATTTTTACGTGTTTTCCAGCAAGAAACAGCGTCCCCAAACGGTGCCCCATTTATTAATTTAATCACAAATAATTTTCATAATCAAACAAATTAAACCGTTGATTTAACATGAATAAATGAAAAAAACTCATGAAAATTTTCAGATAATTTAAGTAAAGAAAAAGATAAATTTTTATTAATTACAACACATCACAATCACGCCGCCACCTTCTCCTGATTAAGCTGCGGCACCAAACTGCCGACAAGCATGCCGACAATCGCCATGAACAGGCCGGCTAGTTGCGGTGGCAGGATCAGGGACGCGCCTTGCGCTTCCATCCGGAGGTTTAGGACCTCCAGCACCGACCAGGTAATCACGCCGAACGCGATCGACACCAGCGCGCCGGCATTGGTGGCTTTTTTCCAGTACACGCCGAAAGCCAGCGGCACGAACGCGCCGCATAATGTCACCAGATAGGCATTTTCGACCATCTCGAAAATGCTGAGCCCCGCCGATGCGCTGAGATAGGCATAGGCCAGAACAATCACGCCAAACCCGAAGACACAAAGCCGCAATGTCACCAGCAGCTGCCGTTCATCAAGTTTGAAGGCTTCCTTGAAAATATTCTCCGCCAGAATGGCTGACGGCGCGAGCAGCGTGCCGGAGGCCGTGGACATGATCGCCGAGAGCAGCGCGCCAAAGAACATCACCTGCACCGCGACCGGCACTTCATTCAGGATAAATTCCGGCAAGATCCTTTGCGGGTCACCGTCCGCCGTCATATGCGTTTCCAGCAGCGCCGGGTAAAGCATGGTCGCGCCGTACACGATAAAGATCGGCACAAAACAAAACAGGATATAAAAGCTGCCACCCATCACGGTGCCGAGCACAGCGGTTTTTTCGTCTTTGGCCGACATGACGCGCTGGAACACGTCCTGCTGCGGAATGGAGCCCAGAGCCAGCGTCACAAACGCGCCGAGAAACGCCAAGATCGAAACCGCATCAAGGTCCGGCCAGAAATCGAGCTTGTCATTGACCGCCGCATGGTCAACGACCGCCATAAAACCGCCATCCAGCCGCCCGGCGACAAGAAAAGCGACAATCAAAAGCCCGGCAAGGATCGCCATCATCTGGATAAAATCCATAATCGCCACCGACCACATACCGCCAAAGATCGTATAGAGCATAACGACGCTGAGCCCCAAAACCATGCCAAGCTCGAAAGAAATCACCTCCCCCGACACGATGTTGATGGTCAGCCCCAGCGCCACGATCTGCGCCGACACCCAGCCCAGATAACTGATGCAAATCGCAATGGAAACCAGCGTTTCCACGACTTTGCCATAGCGCTGGCGATAAAAATCACCGATGGTCAGCAGCTTCATCCGGTAAAGCCGCGCCGCAAAGAACAGCCCGACAAAGACAAGACAAAGCCCCGCGCCAAACGGATCGGCAACAATGCCGCCTAGCCCTTCTTCAATAAAAGTCGCCGGCATGCCAAGGACGGCTTCAGAACCGAACCATGTCGCAAAAACCGTGGCAATCGTGATGTAGATTGGCAAAGAACGGCCTGCCAGAACGTAATCTGTCGAGCTCCTGACCCGCATCGCCGCGTAAACGCCAATACCGACAGAAACAACCATATACAGAAGAACGAAGATGCCCAGCGTGCCCATCAACGGTAAACCCCATGCTAAAAAGGGCCAGCGCCCCCACGTTAACTACAAAATTTACGTCGTAGCATAACCATAAGGGGCCATAGGCACGTGCGTGATTCAAAGATTGATACAAAAGCTGAAAAAAGCCAATGATTTTTTGCTGCCCCCTTAAGGCAAGTTACAAAGTAAAATTAACAGGATTGAACCAGTCTGCCGCCCCCCCTCAGTTGCACAAAATAATAACGTCCCGAAACGCTTTGTCCGGGACGTTATTACAATCTTTTATGGCACTGTTATGAGCTCAGGCAAAAATTAGAGCGATATTAGAATCTCAGCTTCGCCTCGATCCTCGCGCCATGGCTTATATAATCAGACTTGGCCTTTCCATCATAATCAAGCGACAATTCCCACATATCATCTGCAGTTTCCCAGCGGATACCGGCGCCATAATTTACGCTAAATTGCGCAGGATCCGCACCGCGCACGCGCGACGTCGCGCCGCCGCCGGTAAAGGTCTGAGTGGACACCGATGTATCGCCAATAAAGTCATATGCGGCAGAAACCCGCAGCTCCGGTGTGAAGATGCCGCCATCATATTTGTAGTCAGCGTCATATTTTGCACCCACAGCCAGTTCGGCCACGTCAATATCGTCGTTATCAACGGTCGTGTTCAATGAACCGGCACCGGTTTCTGTATATTTGTCAACCGAAGCGTGGATGTATTGGAAATTGACGTGAGGCGTAATTGTTCTGCCCCCTTCAAATGCCATAGGCATACCGGCACCGATACGCGCGCCATATTCATAGCCCTCCGTATCGCCCGCAGCCGTACGATTCAGACCGCCAAATGTGATGGTGCGGGAGGTATCGATATCATTGTAAGCAAAGCTGATCTGACCTTCTACATAATACCGGTCGAAATCTTTGCCGCCATACGCGCCAATACGATAAGTATCAATATCGGTTTTGTGGTTGCCCGCACCGTCCGTATCAACATCGGTCACTGCATAGCTGCCATTAACGCCAAGACGAATATCATTTTCCAACAATACGTCCATTCCGGCCATGGCCCCGACCGTATCGGCTTCATAGCCCTGCACTCCATCGCGCATATCCTGATCGGCCGTCAGACCAAAGCCACGCAGCCAGACATGCCTATCCAGATAAGCATTACCAGATGATACGCCTGTTTGCCCCTTACCCTGACGCAAATCAGAAAGGCGCGCGCTAATCATATCAAAACCGGCCATCATGTTACCTGAAGTGGCACGTCCGATCGCTTCACCGCCCGTCGTATCTGCAGTCAATTGCAGGGCGGCATCATCGGTATCATTGGCACCCAGCCCTGCTATTGCACCAAAAACCTCCGGGTCAGTACCACCGCTTGTTTCCTGAAAGGCTTTCTTCAACACATCTTCTTTGTCTCCGCTAATACCGTCAACGTCATCTTTAATTTGAACGGCAAATTTCAGATCTTGCGCATCTGAACCGTCATCCTCCAGATCGAGAACGGCAGTATCCCTGAATGTGATCGTGCCGTTGCCGACCAATGTCGCATAGCTTGTCGCCGCGTTTTGATCAGAGTCGATAACAGTAACCGTATCGCCGAAATTAAAGGCCGATCCGGCTGTATCAATGCCAACGCTCAATGGGCCTGCAATTGTCACAACGCGGCCGGTCGCGTCAATCACGGCCGTAGCATCCGGATTAAAATCATCGGTTTTACGAACATTCAGGACAGTCGATGTTGCGCCGCCGCCAATAGTCGTATTTGATCCGAGGACAATTTGGTTTCCTGCTGTAATCGTTGTGTCGGAGCTTGCCCCGATAGCAAGGCTATTCGTGCCCGTTAAGCTCAGCGTTTTGGCAGTACCTGACAAAATAGAGCTAAAAGTACCGTCAATAAACAGGTCGCTGGCCGCAGAAATAGTAGCGTTATCCGCACCGATTACACGAAGCGTGCCGTCAAAATCAATATCGCCTGTGCTTTCCGAAACAGAGACCGTATTACCCGCAGTGTTGATCACAAACGTACCGTCAGAATTAATCCCGATATCTCCAGGGCCGTCCTGCGTGATGCCGACATTTTGCGTAAAGGTTGCCGTCGCGCCGCTCCGCACGGTCAGGTTATCAAGGGCGCTCGCCCCAACACCGACTGTACTGTTGAATGTCACGTCCGCGCCAGTATCAACAATCATGTTGCCTTCGCCCGCCGTTGCGGCTTGAATCACGCCGGTTATGCTTTGCGCAGAACTGCCGTCAAAAGTAATGATCCCAGCTTCGGTTTCAGAATCAACCGTAATGCTTGTGACATTAACGTCCCCTGCAAAATAAGCATACGCCCACTCGCCGGCATTCGCGCCGCCCTCAACTGTGATTGTATTGCCTGTGACATTGCCGTTGAAATCGCCAACAGACACGCCGCTATCACCATCAATATGGATGTTATCCGCATCAACATTACCTGCAACAGATATGTTCCCTGCGCTGCCGCCCTGATTACCGATCAGGAAATTTGCAATACCGGCACCGGCCTGCCCGATATCCCCGTTAACCGTAACCGTGCCGCCAGCGCTTTGCACAACCACCCGAGAACCGACATCGTCCAGCGTACTCAGAATATTGCCGGTTATTACTTCATTAACAGCATGGCTAAAAGTTAATTGGGCAGTATCGTCAGCATCACCAGTCAGGGTAATGCTACCGCTTCCCAGATCCGCAGACTGTTCAAAAACAAGAACACTGCTGCTCGCGGCATTAACTGCAGTCGCATCTACGATAATTCTAAGGTCATTGGCATCTGTCGCCACATTACCGTTCACATCGCCTTTAATGCGAAGCTCCAGCGGCCCGTTGTCAGCTGCGCCACCAAGGGTCAACGTATTTGTGCCGTTATTATCAAGAACCGTTAGATCGCCAATCTGCCCCGTGTCATCAGCATCATTACCATCAGAAGTAATTGTAAGGCTGTCGGCACCATTCGTCGCATCATTTGTAAAAACAACAGAAACCGCAGGGGCGCCATCATTCACGGCATCAATTACAAAGGTATCCGTACCATCAATATTAACCGTGCCGCCCGCCTCCAAAGCCGCACTCACATCTGCCGCAGAAACTGGGTTAGGAGCAAACACCATAATTGTAGCAATCGCTGTACAAGTAAGGAGCCGGGGTGAAATTTTAGATAACATTTCGCTTTGCCTTTGATCTTGGTTAAGAGTGAAGTCACATCAGCGACTTCGAATGAGCCGCAAGACTAATTAAGCAAAAGCTAATATAGAATCTCCTAATTCACAACCATTAGTTTGACAATTTTTATTAAAAAACACATTGCGCTATGAAAGACACGTCATGCAGTCACGCCAAATCACGTGCAACACAATTGCCAAGCCCCCATCCAACCAAATTTACCGCCTCACCCGCGCAAAAACCGTGGCTATCGTGATTTAAATTGGTAAAGAACGACGATGCCCAATCCTCTCATTGGAAAAGAAGTATTTTATGTTAGGCTAATATAAGAATTTTGCCGCCGAAACCATATATTTGCCCAGCCGCAGAGAAGCACAGACAAGCCACATGAAAAAAATCACAGCCACATTTTTCGTCAACATTCTGGGCGCCGCCGCCCTGCTGACCGGGCTTGCAGTTATCGTCGGCTGGTATATAGGGCACAGCACTCTCGTACAGATTCACGAGAGTTTCGCGCCCATGCAATATAACACAGCGCTAGGGTTCGTCTTATGCGGGCTGGGAATTGCGGCTTTATCGTTCAGGAAAAACACACTGGCTAAAATCACCGGTGGAATGGCCGTTTTACTGGGCGGCACGACTTTGATCCAATACGTCTTTGGCTACGATTTTGGCATAGACGAATTTTTTATGGATGCCGACATAACGACCAAGACCTCTCATCCCGGGCGGATGGCACCGAACACCGCGTTATGTTTCACATTATCCGGCCTGGCGCTGCTTCTCCATAAAAACAAAACAATATCCATCAGTCTGGCATGTTCCGTTCTGGTTCTGGCTCTTTTGTCACTCGCCGGATATGCAACCACGGCAGAAGGGCTTTATGGCTGGGGAAATCTGACCCGCATGGCCATTCATACCGCCAGCGGCTTTGTCATACTGGGCACAGGATTGCTTTTATACGGCTTTCACGTTGAAAAGGATCGTTTCGACGGATGGAAGATTGCCCCCTTTGCCGTGAGCGTCATGGCGCTGGTCATCACGATTTTCGCCGCACAGGCGACCATGGAACTCACCAATGCAAGAAACAAGCAATATTTTGAGACGTTGGTCAGCGACACGGAACACGCGCTGGAAACAAGGTTCCAATTATACGAGCAAACCTTATGGGGCGGCGTTGGCCTGTTCAATGCAGCCGAAGAGGTCAGCCGGGCAGAGTGGAAAATTTATGTACAAGCGCTCGGCATTGAAAAAAACCTGTCTGGTATTTTAGGGGTCGGCTATATCGATTCTTTGCATGAAGAAGACCTGTCCGAATATCTGGACGCAATGCGCAAGGACAATGCCCCCGATTTCAACAATTATCCGGAAACCTCCCATCCTGATAAATTCATCATCCGCTATTCTTCTCCCGTTGAAAAAAACAGGCAGGCAATCGGGCTTGATATTGGTTTTGAGGCCAATCGCCGTGCGGCCGCCGAGAAATCCCGCGACACCGGCAAACCGGCCCTGACGCAAAAAATAAAACTCGTGCAGGATATGAAGTCGCAGCCAGGCTTCTTGCTACTTGTACCTGTTTATGAGAAAGGCGCATCACCCGACAACATAAGTCAGCGGCGTCAAACATTTCTTGGGTGGGTTTACGCGCCATTTATCGGCCACGATTTCCTGCACGACCTTGTCAATATCTCTAAAGGCCAGCTTTCTTTCGCCGTGTATGACGGTACTGACACGGTCCCGGACGCACTGATATATAGCAGTGAAATGCATGAAACCGCGCTATTTTCCACTCAGAAAGCAGAACTGGTTTCAGGGCAAATCTGGACAATAAAATGGCAG
>CBDUPU010000020.1:0-17619 GCA_965369185.1 uncultured Rhodospirillales bacterium | reverse complement strand
TCATCCCGGGATGCTGACGATAACCTTCAACATAACAGTGCACCCTGTCTGCCATGCTTGCCAGCATCGTGCCGCCCTTGCTCTGGAACAAAAAACCGGTTTCACCAATATCGCGGGGCATTACACAATGCCGGGCGATTTGCATGCGCATGAGCGGGAAAATTACGCCCAGATGATCCGCAACCTGTCCCAAAACAATAAAATACCCAGGGCTGAAGGGCTGGACAAGCTACACGCAGTTTGGAGTTCATTGCGCCGCCTAAATCCAGAGCTCAACAGCATCACACTGCATCGCGACGACCTGATGCAGGTATTTCATGCGGTCATGGGCGTGACTAGCGGATTTAACCCGGACGATATTCATGAATTCATCCATATCGGCGGCGCCCAGATGCGGAGCAGCGCCCCAGATTACCGTGCCCGCGTTCGCAAGGTGGAAAATGCCCTCGGCCATATTGGCTGGGTACCAAGCCTGAAAACACTTGATACGATTATTGGCCAGCTTGATAAAGCGCCGCCGCCGCCAAAACCTCGCCGCTTCGGGTTTTAGTATCAATAAGTGTCGCAATAAATATGGTTATCGATCTGCCGGCAAAATGTACGCGTCGGTCTTATTGCTTCCCATTCCAGCGCATCATATGTACGAAAGCGCTGCTCCCTTTCGAGCAGCCGGTTATATTCGCGCGTAAACTGTAGCCGCGCTTCATTCTCTTTAATTTCTCCGGCCGCGACCTTATCCGCAAGCACCCGTCCGGCCAGAACATATTCCTGCAAAAAACTATCTTCGCTCATATCGACATCGCGTGCGACATAGGCCTCAATACAATTTACCTCGGCAACAAAACTCTCTGTTACCGCTTCGCAATAACGCCTTACATCTCCGGCCGTCTGGCAGGCTGTGAGAAATAACAGCAAAATCGCAAACACGGCCTTTATCATTATCGCCCCCCGGTTCATAGTACCAAGGTAATTAGATATGAAGGGGTTCCATCATGAAGGTTAAAATCTATCACAACCCGCGCTGCTCGAAATCACGCCAGACGCTCGAGCTTATCCGTGAAACGGGTAACGAACCGGAAATCATTGAATATTTGAAAACGCCGCCAAACGCTGAAGAAATCGGCGCGTTGATTGATGCCATGGGCATTGCGCCGCATGACCTTCTGCGCAAAGGCGAAGAAGCATACAAAACACTCGGCCTTGGCACGCCGGATAAAAGCCGGCAAGACATTATCGAAGCCATGGCGACCCACCCGATTCTGATAGAGCGCCCGATTGTTGTAACGGATAAAGGCGTACGCATAGGCCGCCCGCCGGAATTAGTAAGGGAAATTTTATAACGGCAATAAAAGCGTCTAGCCCGGTCTTGAACCAGACCTGCATCGGCACCATCTTTAAAAACTGCGTTTTAACGACTTTATTTTAATGCATTTTTTTGGAGGTCCCTATGAACAACACCGCCCCCCCGCAAGCTGTACAACAAAAGCACACGAGCGATAACAAACACGAAACGGCATTTGATCTCGATGTAACCCCGCGCGGCCGGGTTTTCGGCAGCATTCTGGATACGATCGGCGCCACGCCGCTGGTTAGACTGCCGCGCCTGACCGAAAAAGAAGGGCTGCACGCCGACATTCTCGCCAAGCTTGAATTCTTTAATCCGCTCGGCAGCGTCAAAGATCGCATTGCCTACGCTATGATCGAAGAAGCCGAGCGATCCGGCAAGATCATTCCCGGCACGGTTCTGGTCGAGCCGACCTCGGGAAATACCGGCATCGGCCTTGCCTTCATAGCCGCCACCAAGGGCTACCGCCTGATCCTGACCATGCCGGAAAGCATGTCGATCGAACGCCGTAAAATGCTGGCGCTAATGGGGGCAGAGCTTGTTCTGACACCGAAAGAACTTGGCATGAAAGGTGCGATCGACAAAGCGCAGGAAATTCTCGAAGAGACCGATAATTGCTATATGCCCGGCCAGTTTAAAAACCCGGCCAACCCGGCGATCCATGCCCAGACGACAGCAAAGGAAATCTGGGAAGACACGAACGGCAATGTCGATATCCTGATTTCCGGTGTCGGCACGGGCGGTACGCTTACCGGCGTTGCCGAAGTCATCAAAGCCAAAAAACCAGATTTCAAGGCGATCGCGGTAGAACCAAGCGACAGCCCGGTTTTGTCCGGGGGCGAGCCGGGGCTTCATAAAATTCAGGGACTTGGTGCCGGTTTCATACCCGAAATTCTAGACACCAGCCTGATTGATGAGATTATCCAGATCGACAATGACACGTCCTTCCAGACCGCGCGCCATATTGCCCGTCTGGAAGGCATTCCCGGCGGGATTTCCTCCGGCGCGGCCTTCGCCGCCGCCCTGCAAGTTGCCAAGCGGCCAGAAAATGAGGGTAAAACCATCGTGACCATCATCCCGTCTTTTGCCGAGCGTTACCTTTCAACGCCGCTATTTGATGGTCTTGGCGAATAGGCACCGTGCCGTATGTCTGACCTGATCGAATCAATCCGCAAACGCGATCCGGCGCGTCCCTCGACAGCCGAAGTCATCTTCGCTTATCCCGGCTTCCACGCCGTCGGGATGCACCGGGTCGCGCATTTTCTCTGGAGCCATAAGCTCAAGGCGCTTGCCCGTATCTGGTCGCATCTGGGGCGGCTCCTCACCGGCATCGAGATCCATCCCGGCGCCAAAATCGGCAAACGTTTATTTATCGACCACGGCATGGGAGTCGTGATCGGTGAAACCGCCGAAATCGGCGATGACGTCACCCTCTATCACAATGTCACGCTCGGCGGTAAAGGCGGCGGTCTGCCGGGAAAGCGTCACCCGACTCTAAAAAACAAAGTTATGGTTGGCGCCGGCGCCCAGATTCTAGGCGCCATTACCCTTGGCGAAGGCGCAATGGTCGGCGCTGCGGCGCTTGTTACGCGCGACATACCCGACCATTGCACCGCCGTGGGAAATCCGGCGCGTCTGGTCAACTGCCCGCACCAAAAAGCAGCGTACGGCTTGCCGGTTCAGCAAAGTCCCGATCCTGTCGGCGAAACTATAGACGGCATTCTTGATGACCTCGAAAAGATAAAGACCCGTCTGGGCATGGAAGAAGCGGAAAAAGATCAGCAAGCCGCACCTGAAGCCACTTACGAGGAGCTTTGGAAAGGCAGCTTTATTTAAACCGGAACCCCCTGCAAGATCAGGCCGTTAGGGATACCGACCTAAACGGATAATTACAGGAAAGATTTATTATGACCCGCTTTATCATCGATGCGCCCGTAGTCGCCGGACAGGATTCAATTTTGACGGAAGACGCCCTCAGCTTCCTCGCCGATCTCGAGCGCCATTTCGGGCCGCGCCGCCGCGATCTGATGCAAGACCGCCGCGACCTGCAAGAGGCGCTTGATCTTGGCGGCACCCTAGACTTTCCTGAAGAAACGGCCGCCATTCGCGACCAGAACTGGAAAGTCCGCCCTGCCCCTGCAGACTTGCAGGACCGCAGAGTAGAAATCACCGGGCCGGTCGATCGCAAAATGATCATCAACGCGCTTAATTCCGGCGCCAATTGTTTCATGGCCGACTTTGAAGATTCCAACACGCCGACCTGGGCAAACCAGATTGCCGGGCAGATCAATCTGCGCGACGCCAATCTGCGACAGCTTGATTACATCGATCCTTATAACGGCAAAAAATACCAGCTGAATGAAAAAACCGCGACATTACTGGTACGCCCGCGCGGCCTGCATATGGAAGAGCGGCACATGACACTGGACGGTAATCCGCTATCCGCGGCGCTGTTCGATTTTGGCCTGTACGTCTTTCATAATCATGGTGCCCCGCTCTATTTCTACCTGCCCAAGCTAGAGAGTTATCACGAAGCCCGGCTATGGCACGATATTCTTGTTTATACAGAAGACACCCTAAAGCTGCCGCGCGGCTCGATCAGGGTCACGATATTGATCGAAACCATTCCTGCAGCGTTCCAGATGGACGAAATCCTGTTTGAACTGCGCGACCATATCACCGGTCTGAATTGCGGCCGCTGGGATTATATTTTCAATTTCATCAAACGTTTTTCCAGCCGCGCCGATTTTGTCCTGCCCGATCGCGACAAAGTCGGCATGACCTGCCATTTTCTGCGCTCCTACAGCCAGCTTTTAATCAAAACCTGTCACAGGCGCGGCGCTCATGCCATGGGCGGCATGGCGGCGCAAATCCCGATTAAAAACGACGAAGACGCCAATCAAAGGGCCCTTGCAAAATTTGTCGCGGATAAAGAACGTGAAGCCTCTGACGGTCATGACGGCACATGGGTCGCCCATCCGGGTCTGGTCGCAAAAGCGCGCGACATTTTTGACCGCATCATGCCCGGCGCCAACCAGATCGAAATAAAGCGCGATGATGTCCACGTCACCGCTCTTGACCTGCTGACTGTGCCCGAAGGCACCATCACCGAGGCCGGAGTGCGTAAAAACATAAATATCGGCCTGCTCTATTTGCGGGCGTGGCTTGCCGGTAATGGCTGCGTGCCGCTCTATAATCTGATGGAAGACGCGGCCACCGCTGAAATATCGCGCACCCAACTTTGGCAGTGGCGCCGCCATCAGGCAAAGCTGGCAGACGGACGGATTATCGACGACCATCTTATGGATGCCTTTCTGGACGAAGAATCCCACGCCTTGCGCCGGGAACATGATGACCACCATCTACGCGACGCCATCATCCTGTTCCGCGACCTTGTCATGGCAGAGCAGCTCGAGGAGTTTCTGACCACGCGCGCCTATGACATGGTTCTGGAAGAAGAAAGAGAAATCGACCTGATTGAAGGCCGTGGCTATGCCAAGGCTTCTTGAAGCATCAATCACGCATATAAAGCATATAAAAATGGCCTCACCCTGAACAAAACCCGGATGAGGCCTTTTATTTTATCTATCTGGCTAGCCGGCCGAACGTTCGGTCGTCGCGGCAACGCCTCGTACGCTTTGGCGTACGTTCAGCTGATCCCCCCAGTTTCCAGCGCCATCATGATGACGACGCACTCTGACCAGTTCAACTGACATGCCCTGTTCCACGGCGTGCCTTACCGCATCATTGATATCTTCAACAGCCTTTTCCAGCCGCTTTAAAACAAACGAAGGCACAGTATTAGCATGGCAAGTTGAAGGATGATCATCCGGTGCATAAGGGTTTTTCATGGCATCACCTCCTGTTTATTCCGCGGCAATAGCGGCGCCGAACTGGTCGCTTTCTGTCGAATCGCGCATTGCTGTTGTTGATGAATGACCGCCGCTAATCACCAGGCTAACGGCATCAAAGTAACCCGTTCCGACCTCGCGCTGATGCTTGGTCGCCGTATATCCGGCCGCTTCTGAAGAAAATTCGGCCTGCTGCAGCTCGGAATAAGCGGACATGCCCCGCGCCTTATAATGACGCGCCAATTCAAACATGGAATGGTTGAGCACGTGAAATCCGGCCAGCGTGACAAACTGGAACTTATACCCCATCGCCCCCAGCTCTTGCTGGAAACGGGCAATAGTTGCAGCATCAAGGTTCTTCTCCCAGTTAAAAGAAGGCGAGCAATTATAAGCCAGCAACTTGCCCGGATATTGTTTATGCACGGCTTCGGCAAATTGACGGGCGCCTTCCAGATCCGGCCGCGAGGTTTCCCACCACAGCAAGTCGGCGTACGGTGCGTACGACAGGCCGCGCGCGATACAATGATCAAGGCCGCTCCCTTCCTTCAGTCGATAAAAGCCTTCCGCTGTTCGGTCGCCTTCCTCGATAAAGGGGCGGTCACGCTCATCAATATCCGACGTAATCAGCTTGGCGCTTTCAGCATCCGTACGTGCCACGATCAACGTCGGAACGCCGCAAACATCAGCGGCCAGCCGCGCGGCGACAAGATTTCGCTCATGCGCGGCGGTCGGGATCAGTACCTTGCCGCCAAGATGTCCGCATTTTTTTTCCGATGCCAATTGATCTTCGAAATGGACGGCAGCCGCACCGGCTTCGATATAGGCCTTCATAATCTCAAAAGCATTAAGAGGCCCGCCAAAACCGGCCTCGGCATCCGCGATAATGGGCGCGAACCAGTCACGGCCGGCACCACCTTCAGAAACTTCGATCTGGTCGGCACGCTGTAACGTCCGGTTAATTTTCCGGCATAGTTCGGGGCCGGAATTTGCAGGATACAGGCTTTGATCAGGATACATCGCACCGGCAACATTGGCATCCGCCGCCACTTGCCAGCCGGAAAGATAAATCGCCTCCAGCCCGGCGCGCACCATCTGCATGGCCTGATTTCCGCTAAGCGCGCCGAGTGCATTGATATAGGGCCTGTCATGCAAATCGCGCCAAAGCCTGTTCGCGCCGCGCTCGGCCAGCGTATAATCTATTTTTACCGATCCGCGCAGGCGCTGTACGTCTGCGGCGCTATAAGGGCGTTTAACCCCATCAAAACGTCCCGCAGGAATATTCGGAACAAGCTCTGCAATGCTTGCATCATATTGTTTTTGGGATTTAGTCTGCTGTTTGCTGGCATTTGTACGAGACATGATTCATGGTCCTTTTCCAGTACGTCATAACAGCGCGCCACGATTCAGGCATGCTACCGCCTGCTACGGTTCACGCATATTGATATGGTTAGTCAATTATTTAGCTGGAAACGAACGTTTGCTTTCAACAATTAGTTCCGCACTGCAACAAAGCCATACGGCCAAAGCAGGTCGCATCACACAAAATCAATGGTCACGACCAGATAGCCTGTAAATTAAAAATATTTAATATACTATGTGACCGGTAAGGCTGAAATTAAGGAGATAACACAATGAGCAGCTACAACATGATCGCCGCCGCCGAAATGAACCGCATTCACAACGAAGGCGGCCATATACTGGACGTCCGTACCCCAATGGAACATGACCAGAACCATCTTGGCTGGCCGCATAATCTTGTGCCGCTCGACGCTCTTGACGCGCAGGACTACATGCTGCGCCACGGCCTGACCGCCAACGATCCTGTCTATATTCTCTGCCGCAGCGGCAACCGCGCCAAGACAGCTGCCGACAAATTCACCGCCGCCGGCTATCAGAATATTTACATCATAGAGGGCGGCATTATCGCTTGCGAAGAATACGGGCTCCCCGTCAGCAGCAGCGCTGGAACAGAGGCAGACACGCCAGCAAACAAAACGACTGCCCCCATATCGTTAGAAAGACAGGTTCGCATTGCCGCCGGGGCGCTGGTCGTACTTGGCGCCTTATTCGGCTTTATCCTTAGCCCGATCTTTTACCTGCTCTCACTGTTCGTCGGCGGCGGGCTGATTTATTCAGGATTAACCGATCGCTGCGGCATGGCGCTGCTTTTGACAAAAGCGCCGTGGAACAAAAGCACGTCGGCCACTTGCGCAGCAGATGGCAAACACAAAGCAGGCGGCGGCTGCGCCTGATAACAGCACGACAAAGTCACAACAAAAAGGATACTGATTACATGCTGGCCGCTCTTTATGGCATCATCGTAGGCTTGTCGCTCGGCCTGACCGGCAGCGGCGGCTCGATCCTTGCCATGCCGCTGATGGTCTATGGCCTGCATATTCCGGCGTCCGAAGCCGTCATTCTTTCGCTTGCCGTTGTCGGCCTTATTGCCATGACCGGCGCAGTGCGGCAAACCATAAGCGGCAACGCTGACTGGATTACCGCCGCCCTGTTTGCCGCCACAGGCGCAATCATTTCGCCCCTGACGCTTCATTTTGCATCTGATATGCCTGAACAGTTGCGCCTGACATTATTTGCCGTGCTGATGCTGCTCGCGGCATGGAAAATGGTTGCCACCGCACGAAAAGCATCAGAAGAAGGGCCTTACCTTATCCCGGGCAAAAACGCTTTTTTCATTATCAGGGCATTATTTTTCGGCGGTGCCGCGGGGGCGCTTGCCGGACTGTTCGGTATTGGCGGCGGCTTTATTATCGTGCCGCTGCTTGTTATCGGTCTGCGTATGCCTTTTCGCCGCGCCATCGGCACCTCGCTCGCCATCATATTCCTGATCAGCCTGTCCGGTGTATTTTACGGCGTAGTTGGCCATCCCGGTCTGCCATGGGCAATCTTCCCGCTTTTTGCCCTTGGCGGTGTTGCCGGCATGCTGGCCGGAACCCATAGCGCCAGCCATCTGCCAGAGAATAAAGTACGCAAAATCTTCGCTCTGACCGTCACATTGCTCGCAGCATGGATCTTATTTGATAATCTCTACCTTAAAGAAGGCACATCATGATCAAGCCAACCGTCAAAGGATTTTTCGACCCTGCCACCGCGACGTGGAGCTATGTCGTCTGGGCAGACGGCCATGAAGACAAAAACTGCGCTGTGATTGACTCCGTACTGGATTACGACATTTATTCCGGCCGCACCAAGACCGAAGCTGCCGACAAGCTGGTCGATTTCATCAAGGCGCAAAATCTGACCGTGCAATGGATACTGGAAACCCATATTCATGCCGACCACCTCACCGGTTCGCAGCATATCAAGCAGCAGCTTGGCGGCCAGACCGGGATCAGCCACCATATCCTCAAAGTACTGGAAACGTGGGAGCCCATCTTCCACAACGAAGCCGACACGCCGCTCGAAGGTTATCAATTCGACCGCCTGTTCGCTGATGATGAGACCTTTATGGTCGGGCCGCTTGAAGCCCGCATCATCTACACGCCCGGCCACACCCCCGCCGACACCACCTATATTATCGGTGACGCTGTCTTTGTCGGCGATGCAATGTTCCTGCCTGATGTCGGTAGCGGCCGTTGTGATTTCCCCGGCGGAAACGCTGCGGATTCCTATGATTCATCGCGCAAGCTTTTTGGCCTGCCGGATGATTACCGCATGTATGTCGGTCACGATTACCCGCCGGAAAAAGACAAAAACCCCCAACGCCTGCCACAATGCATGGCCACCATCGCAGAGCAAAAAGCCGCAAATATTCGTTTAAACCAGAATATCGATAAAAATGCTTTCGTCACCAAGCGCACCAGAGATGATGAAGGCAAAAACGTCCCAAAACTCCTGCTGCCATCAATCCAGGTCAATCTGCGCGGCGGCACCTTCGGCACCCCGGTCAAAGGCGTCCAGTACGTCAAACTACCGATAGACAGGATTTAGAAGCGCCCAGCAAAAAGCCCCCATAAGGGGGGCTTTTGAAAAAATGGCGGTGCATGTAGTCTACCGCTAACCATTCTCATTAACAATCTCCTCGGCTTCAGCATAATAATTCCACTCAAAATTAATTGCTAAACCGTTTTGTTTGGGTGTCTTTAATTTTATCGTTTTATCGCATTGGGAGATATCTTTGATTATTTCTTTCGACACTAAATCGAACCCACTACTTTGTTCAGCTCCTCCAATAATTTTAATTTGTTTGGGCAATGTCATCCCAAGAGCAGGCAATACTGGTACAAAAACCGAGCTTTGACCATCGGCATTAACCTCATCTGAACTATTACCTGAATCATGTGACGCAATACCAATTACGCATGAAGTTTTTATGTCAATTAAAGGTGCGCCACTGCAACCGGAAAGAATAGGAATGTCAGTTTGAATGTAGGGCTGCTTCGCTGCCCCCCTACCTAAATTTACGTCATTGTGAAATATACGTAAAACATTTCCCATTTTACTATGTATTGAATAAGAAACTTGATTACCCTGAACACTGATTTGATCAAAACCAATCATACAAACGTTTGATCCTTTTTTTGGTGGCTGGGTATCTATAGAAAATTTGGCGAATACTTCGTTTAGCTCTGGTGGCTTTTTTACCCACAGACAGGCAACGTCATAGGCATTCCATGAGGTCATATTAATTAAGGGGCATTCATATATCTGATTGTTCGCATCCTGAAAGAGCACAAATATTTCAGAAAATTCTGTCTTGTTCGGTTTAGCAGGAGGGAAAGGACAATTGATATCTACTTGAACCGGACCTTTTTCCAAATCATAAATACCGGATATGTTGTGTCCAGCTGTAAAAAGCAAAGCAGCTTGATCAAAAGCTGCTACACAAAAGGCGGTGCCTATTACACGCAATTCTGAATTTTTCTTTTTCCTGCCTTTGAGCAAAAAAAGAGATTGCTGCAAATCAGTTTTATTTACTGTATATGTTTTAGATAAAGGCATTTTATTTAACTTTATAATGATTTGGTATCTATCACTATTCTGGCCATCATTTGATAAACCGCTTCACAGCTATAGCCTGACCATAACCGGATTTGAAATATTGTTCCAGCTCACGGGCATGACTTTCTGTTTCAACAGCCACATAGGATTTCAGGCTTACAGGAATAAATGCTTTGGTTGATTGAACATTACCAGATTGATGTGATTTCAGTCGGCGCTTCAGATCATTGGTTGAACCAATGTAAATATTACCGTTGAAAAGTTTGAGAAAATAAACATACCACATGAAAATATTAAGGCATCCCTGCGCTTGCTTTGCAAGCTACGGGAGCCACTCCTGCGGTCTAACGGTTCCGGGTGGCTTGCCACCCGAAGCCCGCAAGGGCGCAGGGTGGCGGAGACGGAGGGATTCGAACCCTCGATACGGGGTTACCGTATACACACTTTCCAGGCGTGCGCCTTCAACCACTCGGCCACGTCTCCTTTGAAAATAATCGCGCAAACCTAACGGGACACGCGAAAAAGTGCAAGCCCTTCTTTTCATCAAGACGGCAATAATGCCTCTTGAGCAAACGAAGCATTGGCGAAAGAGGAATAAATTGCTAGAATAAAATCAGGTTCTTAACTTTTTCCCAGAAAACCGTCATGCGCGATATCTTCCTGCTAGCCTTTATTTTGTCCCTGCCGGCGCTTGCCGTTTTAGGGCATGACGTCTATCTCGCTTATACCAATATCCACCTCGAAGCTGGTGAGCGCTTCTATTTGAGCGACCTTGGCTGGCTCTGGGTTAATTACAGCCCTGACAGTTATGACTGGATGATTGAAAATACCGACGCAACAATCTGGAACGGCTTTATTGACCCGGCACTAAAAGAAAGCGCCCTTCTGATTGCCTGCGGCCCGCTTGCCCTCTACGTCAGCATCGTTTTGATCATGAAAATTTTCGGACTTGGCAGCTTTGAAGGCCAAGGCCTGTTTAAGCCGCTCCCCAAAGCAGGCAAAAACAAAGCGCAAAAGAAGAAGGGCGACTTTGCCTTCAGCAGCAGCAACAGCGCGAAGAAACAAACCAAATATAAACGTAAATAGAATAAAGACGCTTAAGCGCCCGCCCCGGAAAGCGCTTCTACCTGATCTGCCAGCAATTCCAGATCCTCCGGTCGCGACAAACGATGGTCGCCGCTTTCAATCAGAAGCACCTCGGCAAGCGTTTCATCTTCCAGAGCTTTCTGAATTCGGTAGGCCTTTTGCCAGGGAACATCACTATCTTGCATCCCTTGCATTAACCGGATCGGAATGGACAATGATAGCGGCTTATCAAGCAGACAATGCGCTTCGCCGTCCTTAATCAGCGCATGGGTAATGCGGTAAGGTTCGTCGCTATAGTCGCTGGGTACATCAATATAACCCTGCGCTTTAAGCTGGGCGCGCAAATTATCATCCATTTCCTGCTCGAATATCTCGCGGGTAAAGTCCGGGGCAGCGGCGATTCCAATCATCCCTTTAATTCTGTCAGGCCGCGCCTTGGCAACCAGTAACGCAATCCACCCCCCCATGGAGGAGCCAATAATGACAACAGGGCCTTCGGTTAAATGATCAAGAACCGCCAGAGTATCTTCCGTCCAGCTGCCTATCGTGCCATCGGTAAACTGGCCGCCCGAAGCACCGTGACCGCTATAGTCAAACCGGATAAAGGGCTGGCCGCGCTTTTCGCAAAATTGTTCAAGATAGAGCGCCTTGGTACCTTCCATATCGGACCGGAAGCCGCCACAAAACATCACTGTGGGAAGCCCCCTGCCACCGCCGGCCGGAGTAAATTTTTTATAAGCAAGCCGGGGCTTGCCCGGTCTTTCAAGATATTCTATCGCCATCTTTCAAACGCACTGTATTTTAAAGCCATAACTCCGTATAGTGTGGGGTGTCCCTCTCCTGAATACAAGAGGGGAAACGGCAAAAAGAATATTAGAGTATTCCTGAATATTCATATGATGGACAGACTATGAGCAAGCAAACAGCATCGGGCAAACTACCCGTCATCATGCAGGTTCTTCCCGAACTTGGGCCGGGCGGAGCAGAACAAGGCTGTATCGACATTACGGCAGAGCTTTCACGCGCCGGAGCAACGGCGCTGGTCGTTTCTCACGGCGGGCCGCGGGTCCATGAAATCGCCCGCGCCGGCGGCACGCACATCCAGCTGCCGGTACACAGCAAGAACCCGCTGGTCATGATGCAAAATGTCGCCAAGCTGAAAAAGCTGATCGCCCAGTATGACGTGGATATCGTCCACGCCCGCAGCCGCGCCCCGGCATGGAGCTGCTACCGCGCCTGCAAGGGCACCGAAGCGCGTTTTATGACTACTTGCCACGCTCCGTACAATTTTGAAAGCGGCGCCAAAAAATTCTACAACTCCTCTATCGCGCGCGGCGAAAAGGTCATCGCGATATCCAATTATGTCGCTGATTATCTGCGCCAGAATTATCACCTTGATGATGACCGGATTCGTATCATCCATCGCGGCATTGCGCTGGAGCGCTTTCACCCGACCGCTGTCACGCCCGAGCGCATGATTCGCCTTGCCCGTGAATGGCGCGTACCGGACGGCACCAGCGTTGTCATGCTGCCCGGCCGCCTGACACGCTGGAAAGGCCACCATGTCCTGATTGACGCCCTTGCCAGACTGGGACGGCGCGATATTTTCTGCATCATCATCGGCTCCGATCAGGGGCGCACCGGCTACCGGCTGGAACTGGAAGAATCCATTCGCGACAAAAACCTCGAAGGTCAGGTCCGTATCGTCGATCATTGCGACGATATGGCCGCAGCCTATATGCTGGCAACCGTCATCGTTTCCGCCTCGACTGATCCGGAAGGCTTTGGCCGTATCCCGATCGAGGCACAGGCCATGGGACGCCCGATTATCGCCACAGATCATGGCGGAGCCCGCGAAACCATTGTCCGCGGCGAAACCGGCTGGCTCGTACCGCCCGGTGACGATGCGGCACTCAGCCGCGCAATCAGCGAGGCCTTGTCTCTAAACCCGACCCAGCGCGCCATTCTTGCGACACGCGCCATGTCGCACATCGCCAATCATTTCACCCGTGAACGTATGGGCGATGAAACGCTCAATGTTTATGCCGAGCTGTTACAGAAGAAAATGGCCAAGCCGCGCGAATTACACCGCCCCGAATTTACCGGCCCGCTTAACCTTAAAAGTGCCGCCGAATAGCTCTGGCCAAGAGGGAACCGTGCCTCAGCAGGAAAAAATCCTTATCATCAAGCTCGGCGCGCTCGGCGATTTCATTCAGGCGCTGGGTCTTATGGCGGCAATTCGCGCCCATCATCCCAATGCTGACATTACTCTGCTGACAACCGACCCGTACGTCTCTATGGGGCGCGCCTGCGGCTATGTCGACCATATCTGGACAGATGAGAAGCCCAAAATATTCAACATCAAAGGCTGGATGGAATTGCGCCGCCGCTTGAATGAGGGCAACTTTACGCGCGTCTATGATCTGCAAAATAATGATCGCACCGCATTTTATTTACGCTTGATGCACCCGAAACCAGAGTGGGTCGGCGCAGCCAAAGGGGCTTCGCATCGTAACGATTCCGCAGAACGTACAGCCGGACACGCCTTTGACGGCCACATTCAGACACTCGGCCTTGCCGGCATCACCGACATAAAAATTGATACGCTGGACTGGATTGAAGGCGACATTAAACCCTTTAACATCGCGTCCCCGTACATTTTACTGGTTCCCGGCAGCGCACCGGGGAGACCGGAAAAACGCTGGCCGGCAAAAAGCTTTGCCGTACTTGCCCGTACGCTTTACGGCTGGGGCTATACTCCTGTGATTATCGGCACAGAAAGCGAAAAAGAAGCAGCGGCTGAAATCTGCGCCATTATGCCGCAGGCAAAAGACCTGACAGGCCAGACAGCATTATTTGATATCGCCGTACTTGCCCGGCACGCCGCTGCTGCCATCGGGAATGACACCGGCCCAATGCACATGATCGCCCCGACCGGATGCCCGTCCTATGTCCTGTTTTCCCGCCACAGTGACCCGGTACGCCACGCACCGCGCGGTGCGTGCGTACAAACAATCTCTACCGGCTGCCTGTCGGGTTTATCGCCCGAACAAGTCATTGAAAAACTAAAAGTACGTGATTTCCGGAAATAGCACCCCGGACGTGCGCTTACGGAAGAAGTTCCGGTGAGTAAATATCATAAAGCGTATGGAGGATCGCCTTGGCAGCGCGGTCATTCATGGAATAGTAAATTGTCTGGGCATCTCTGCGTGTGTTGACTAACCCATCGCGGCGCAAACGTGCGAGATGCTGTGAAAGAGCCGATTGGCTGAGATTAACGATACTCTCAAGTTCACCAACGCTTTTTTCGCCTTTATACAAAGCGCAAATGATCATCAAGCGACGTTCATTTGAAAGAGCCTTGAGAAGGTTGACCGCTACCTCGATATTTTGCTCGACTTCATTTACATCCATTATAAAAACTACATAAACTTATGGTTACTTTTTCACCTCATCAAGAACACTGAAGCACTTCTTGCAGGGCCGTGATTAATTTTGGTCTTAGCTATGCTAAATTTTATACTCAGTTATGCGTGTATATACTTTGGTCTAGTTTATTCCCCCAATTTGTCAAGGGCAAATACAATCTACACCTTGATTACTCTACATCTCATCCCCCGGCTTGGCCGGAAACAGTGACAAAACACGCCAAGAAAGCCAATACGGCAAAACACCGAAAAAGCCGGCAAACACGTACGTTTGCCAAGGGAACGCAATACGCCCCCGATCATGTTGTAAGCCTTTAACAATTACGGAGGCACACCCTTCCGCACTCATCATAAAAGGCATAGCATATTTATTGACGTTCGTCATGGGCGTTTCAATAAAACCGGGGCAAATCACGTTGATTTTTACGTCTTTTTTTGCAAAAGAACCGCGAAGAGCCTCACCATACAGCCTGACCGCCCCTTTGGACGCGCTATAAGCCGGCGCTCCCGGCCAGCCGCTAAAAGATGCCATCGAGCTCATCAGCGCCACCTGTCCGGCCCTGCGCGCCGCCATACGCGGCAAAATCGGTTCAACCGTATTTAGCACGCCATCAAGATTGACCGCGAAAATTCTTCTGACCTGCTCTTCCGGCTCCAGACCGCAGCCGCCTGTCCCCCCGGAAATACCGGCATTGGCAATAACCAGATCAAGGGGGTTCTGTTCATCTTGTTCTACTACCCACGCGGCCATCGCAGCACGGTCGGTAACATCCAGAACCGCTTCTGTCACCACCGCCCCTTTATCGCGGCAAGCCGCAGCGACTGAAGCGAGCCGTTCACGATCACGGCCACTTAAACACAGCGTAACCCCTGCCGCGGCATACGCCATAGCGAGTGCTGTACCGATGCCGCTGGAGGCGCCGGTGATAAGTATGTTAGCAGGAGATTTCATGTGCTGTACTATGCCGCTTGGTTACGGCGTGCTTTGTAGTGCGCGAATGCCTCGTCAAACTCCGCCATGACTTCGTCCTGGCTTTTTTGCGAGGTATTGATGACCAGATCAAAATTGCTGTCATCACCAATATTGACGTTATACAGCGCTTGATAACGAACGATTTCGCTTTGCTTGCGGCGCTCGACCTCATTCATGGCCGTTTGCAGATCAGGGAATTTGTCGTCCCAACTGCGGGCGCGCTCTTCGTCTTTAAAAATGCGCTCTACGGCGGCATCAAGATCAACGGTCAGCCGTACTTTCATGGAATCTTTCAGAAAGTGCCACGCCATGCGCGAATCCAGCACCAGATGCTCCGGCGCATCGTTTAACGCCTTGATATACTCATCGACTTCGTGATCGATTTCCTGCTGGGTTTCAGCAAGTTCGTTCAGCGCTGCAAGAGAAATGCCTTTTTTACGCGCCAGTTCGCGGAACATGTTACCGGTCGTGATCAAACGATAACCCGTACGTTCTGCAACATTGCGTGCAAAGGTCGTTTTTCCGCTACCTGGGTCGCCAGTAATCGTAATTCTGTAAAAATTCTGTTCAGCCATGCCTTTTTATAAGGACACCTTTTCCCGTGGTCAAGAAGAGCGGACGCAATTATCAAGAATTCTCTTTCGCCAGCGCGATAAATGCCTCGACCGGCAAAGTTTCCGCCCGCTGCGCCGGGTCAATACCGCAAGCATCAAAAAAATCAGCGTACTCTTTCAGGCTGGAGCGCACCATTTTACGGCGCTGGCCAAAGGCCGCCGCTGTTATTTTTTCCAGCGCGGAAAAGGAGGGCGCATCTTCCGGCAAGGCCTTGGGCGTAAAACGCACGACCGCCGAACTGACTTTAGGAGGCGGCGTAAAAGCCTGTGGCGGCAAGTGATAAACAATCTCTGTATCGCACAGCCAGTTGGCAAGAACGCCCAAACGGCCATAGGCTTTACCGCCCGGCTTGGCCACCAGCCGCTCCGCCACTTCGCGCTGGAACATCAGCACCATCCGCGCGTACGCGTCCGGACGCGCCCTGATCTGTGACAACCAGCCAATCAGCAGCGGCGTAGCGATATTATAAGGCAAGTTGGCAACTATAATCCGCTCCCCTTCCGGAGCGAGCGCCAGTAAATCAGTATCCAGCGCGTCCGCCTGCAACACCTCTAATCTGCCATCAGAAAAATTCTGCAGGTCGCCAAGCGCTCCGACCGCACGCGGATCAAATTCAATCGCAATGACCTTTTTCGCCCCCGCCCGTAACAGGCTGCGCGTTAAGCCGCCCGGCCCTGGGCCGATCTCAAAAACGCTGGCTTCGCTCAAATCCCCGGCGCTGCGTGCAATTTTATCTGTGATATTGCGATCGAGCAGAAAATTCTGCCCCAGCTTTTTTTCTGCGCGCAGTTCGTGATTGGCGATGACCTCGCGTAGCGGCGGCAAAGCATCCCAATCAGGTACAGAGCTGTCTTTAGACACGATTTTCAATAAAGGCCTGGGTTTTCAGATCCATCAAATAACGGCGCTGCATCCGGTCCAGACGCTCATTGCCAAGCTGCTGCATCAACTGGTCCGGTGACGGGAAGCTGGCCTCGCTGATCGTACGCTTGCCGCGCAAATAAAGAATATGGATGCCTGAAAGCGACCGCACAGGCACACTTAAATCGCCTTCACTCATACGTGCCAGCGCCTTATCCAACATATCCGGCAACTGGCCCTCCTGAATCCAGCCCATGTCACCGCCCTTGCTGGCGCCGGCTGATTGAGAAAATTGTATTGCAACCCGCTGAAATGGCACGCGGCCTTCAAGAATCTGGCTTGTTAAACGATCGGCCAGCTTGCGAACATCGGCCTCATCCCCCGGTTTTTCGACCGGCAGGAAAATTTCTGATACCAGATACTCGGTTTTACCGACGCTTGCCTGCAAACGCGACAGGACGGCATCAACCTCATTATCGGTAATCGTAATACGCGGCCTTA
>CBDUPU010000019.1:0-17749 GCA_965369185.1 uncultured Rhodospirillales bacterium | reverse complement strand
GTCTTTGACCTTTAGCACGCCAAGAACGCCCAGCAGCAAGCCCATTAGATAAGCAAGACCGGTCAACATACCCGGCAGCGCCTCGATCGAGGTGGTAATATTTTCAGCGATATCACTAAAGTCATTGGCCTGCGCCTGCGACATACCAACAAACATGGCTGCCGTCATACCAGCCTGCGTACGAATAAGATGCTTTCCGAATTTTTTCATAGCTGACCTCCTTGTGATCAAGCTCACATATTAATAAAAATCAGCACATTATTAATCAAAACCGCATCCATGAGCAAGTTTCAGCGCCGTCACCGGCAAGAAATCCGTTGATAAGCGAAGCGGGCTCTCTAGTTAAAGCACGCTTCGACCAAGCGGCGGAATGCCTGTGCGCGGTGGCTGATCGCCTGTTTTTCCTCTGCCGTCATTTCGGCGAAGCTTTGGTCACAGCCTTCGGGCACGAACATAGGATCATAGCCAAAACCTTTTTCTCCGCGCGGCGGCCAGACCAGCGTCCCTTCAACGCGCCCCTCGACCGTTTCAACATGCCCGTCCGGCCATGCCAATGCCAGCACACAGACAAACGCAGCGGAACGATCAGGATTATCACCAAGCCGGTCATGCACAGTCTGCATCGCCATCGCAAAATCTTTTGAAGGCCCCGCCCAGCGCGCCGAGAAAATCCCCGGCTCGCCGTTCAGCCCGGTGACAGCTAGACCGCTATCATCGGCCAGCGCCACCTCGCCGCTCTCTTTTGCTGCCGCCAGCGCTTTAAGCGCCGCGTTTTCAGCAAAAGTCGCGCCGGTTTCCTCCGGCTCTTCCAGACCGAGATCCCCGGCACTGGCAAAAGAACTGACATAAGGTTTTAGCAAAGCGCTGATTTCCTGCACCTTGCCTTGATTGTGGGTCGCCAGCACCAGCTTGTCGCCGTCGAATTTGCGCATTTTATCAGGCACCCTCGATACCAAGAGCGACCTTTTGCAAACGGGTCAGGTCGGCGCAGCCGGCTTTGGCCAGATTAAACAGCGCGTAAAACTCGTCTTCAGTAAAAGGCTCTTTCTCGGCAGTGCCCTGCACTTCGATCATGCCGCCCTTGCCGGTGATAACGAAATTCGCATCCGTATCGGCATTGGAATCTTCGGCGTAATCAAGGTCAAGAACCGGTACGCCGTCATAAATGCCGCAGGAAATCGCGGCAACGCTGTCGATGATCGGCATTTTCGGGCAAAGACGCAGCTTCACCATATGGTCCATCGCCATATACAGCGCGACATAAGCGCCGGTAATCGCCGCCGTACGGGTGCCGCCGTCAGCCTGAATAACATCACAGTCAATCCGCACCTGACGTTCACCAAGAATCGACAGATCAACCACACCGCGCAGGGCGCGGGCGATCAGACGCTGGATTTCCAGGGTGCGCCCCGACTGCTTGCCGCGCGCGGCTTCACGGTCCATCCGCTTGTTGGTCGAACGCGGCAACATGCCGTATTCCGCCGTCACCCAGCCAAGGCCGGAGCCTTTGCGCCAATTCGGCACATATTCCTCGACCGTCGCCGTGCAAAGCACATGGGTATCGCCGAATTTGGCCATACAAGAGCCTTCAGCGTGCTTGGAAACGTTGGTAATCAGTTCAACTTGTCGCATAGCGTCGGCCGCGCGGCCGGATGGTCTGTTCATAAATACACCTTTCAGTTTTGGCCGACTTTAAGAATTGCAGCGGCAAAGTCAAGACAAGGGGCGCTTCATCTGGCAATTGATCAAACGATCCGTTAAAATTGACATCCAGACAACACCGCTCTACCAAATAAGTGGTATTTAATAATTGGAAAGCCTTTATGTTCACCAGCCTTCGTAAAATTTTTGGACGAAAGCCCCCGCTACCGGAGCGCCGCGTCTTTCTTGTCACCGATGAAACGATGAAGGCCGGTTTCCTTGAAATCATCGAAACACGGGTCAGGGAAACAAACGCAGCGCTCGCGGCAGCCATGTCCGAAGATGAAGCCGCCTTGAGAAACCTGTTTGAACAAAATAGCTGGCCTGACGAAAAACTTCGTAACCTGTCCAATTGGCCGCCGGTAAGCAAATGGGTCACACTGAAAAACGGTATGCAGACCTTGCTCAACGGCCCCGAGATCATTCTTAAAAACGGCGCGGTTTACCTGACTGTCCCCGATGCCGATGTTCTTGAATCGAAAGACGAGGCCTACAAAACGACAGCAGACCTGATCCGCACATGGCAGCCGCCTGCCGGACTGGTTGAACAAGATAAAGGACTGCTTGGCGTCCGCCCCGTAGGTGTGCCGCGCTGCAACCCGCCCGGTAAGGAATTAAAACGCCAGAAACTCCCCGGCAGACTTCCCCCGACTTAAGGGCAGGTAAGGTTAATTGCTTTTTTCGTAAAGAGAAATATTATCCTTAGTATGATTCCAGAACTCAACGCCAGATCAGAAGCCGTTCTACGATACATCGTCGATGCCTATATGGAGACCGGCGACCCGATCGGCTCGCGCACAATTTCGCAAAAACTCGGCCTTAATCTTTCGGCGGCGACGATTCGTAATGTGATGGCCGACCTCGAAACATTCGGGCTTCTCGCCGCCCCGCATACTTCAGCCGGGCGCATTCCGACCCAGCAAGGGCTGCGCTTTTACGTGGACGGCCTGATGGAGGTCGGCGACCTGACCGAAGATGAGCGCTCCCAGATCGAAGTGCGCTGCAAAACGGCGGGCCATTCCGTCGAGTCCCTGTTCGATCAGGCAACGACGATGCTGTCCGGCCTGTCCTCCGCCGCCGGGCTGGTTGTTGCGCCAAAATCAAACAAACCGCTACGGCAGGTGCAGTTCGTCCAACTCGACAACAGGCGCATTCTTACAATCATGGTGATGGAAGGCGGGCTGGTCGAAAACCGCGTTCTGGAAGTAGAGCATGATGTTTCAGCCATCAATCTCACTGCCGCCGCCAACTACCTTAACGACCGGCTGGCCGGGCGCACCCTGCCACAAGCCCGTGAGCTAATTGCCGAAGAAATCCGCACCAATCAGGCGCAGATCGACACCATCACCGCCGAGCTGGTGCAAAAAGGTATTGTTCTCACGCCGCCGGGCGGTGCTACAGGGCACATTATCGTGCGCGGCCAGTCGCGCTTGCTTCAGGATGTCAAGGCGATCGAAGACCTTGAAAAAGCCCGCCGCCTGCTGGCAGCACTGGAAGAGCAGGAAACAATGGCGCGCCTGCTTGACGCCGCCCAAGGCGCCGACGGCGTCCAGATATTCATCGGCACCGAAAACCGCATGTTCGAGCATTCAGGCTGGTCGATGGTCATATCCCCCTATAAAAGTCAGGAAAACCAGATTATCGGCGCCATCGGGGTCATCGGCCCCACCCGCCTGAATTACAGCCGGGTCATTCCCCTGCTCGATTACACCAGCAAGATCATGGAACGCATCCTCGGCTCTTGATAACTTTGCACGAAGCATTTACGGATAGGAATGTTTGCCGTTAAACTATGGCGACGTTAATGGGTTCGAATGAGGGACAAAATGATTTTCAAAAGAATGCTGGCTTTGAGTTGCCTTTGCGCAATGCTGGGTACAGTGCTGACACTGGGAACCGCCGCACACGCACAAATGCCGACCGCAGACCGTTATGGCAGCGGTTTTGCACTGGACGATAGCGGTGTGCCTTATTCAAACCGTTATTTTAAAGGCAAGGCAAAAGACAACGTCATTTCCCTGATACGCAAACCGGAACTGACCGAAGACCAGTTCGTCCTGCGCATCACGAACCCTTATGTGATGAATGGCTGCATTGATCTCAGCAATTACAGCTTTGAAGCCGAATATAAAGATGTCTATCTCGACATTATGATTGACGGCATGGTTGTTGATATGCGCGACCAGCCGCAATATGCGCATTACCAATGCGACCAGCAGGCACAGCGCCCGGTTGCCGACATTGTTTTGAACCGTCAGGACCTGATTAAAAACGAAACCCGTCAGCTGCGGCTACATAACGGCGCGGATACAAACTATTACGACCTGACGCTCACCGACAACAAAGTCATGATCCTGCCCAACGAGGCGGATGTTGCTCTGACCAAGAGATTCAAGCCGCACCAGATTCAAGGCCGCAAGACCTCTCTGGTATATTGGTTCTATCCGGTCGGCACGGTCATGCTTTGGGTTCCTGGCATGGAGCACGATTCCGATTCGCTACAGCGCATTCGGGACTTTGCAAAATCCCAGGGGCTTGCACCGCTGGAAAGTGTCTATCCCGAATTCACATCGCCCCTGACCAACAAGGACTACCAGTATTTCGTTGATACTGACGGGCGTTTTGACGACCGGAAAGCTGACCTTCAGGACGGCACGCGGATCGGAAGCGTCAGCTTGCGCAAAAAAGTCTTCGGACTTGAAAAAGATGAAATCGTACTAGATGAAAAACCAGTCTATGCAAAGCTACCCGGAATGTACGAATAATCGACAAAAAACGACGTAGAACCATGAACCAACAGAATAAGAATAACATGTCAGACGAGGAATATCCGGACAGCCCGGAGAACCGCAACGAAGCGCCCTATCAGGAGCACGATCCGCTTGCCCCTACCGAACCCGGACAAGAAGGCGAAGCTGCAGAAGAACATGCCGGGCACGATGTCAGGGCGATTCTTGAGGCACAGGTCGAAGCCCTTTCAACAGAACTGGACAAGACCAAAGACCAGATGCTGCGCGCCGTTGCCGAAGCTGAAAACACCCGCAAAAGATTGTTGCGCGAACGCGAAGACGTACGCAAATACGCGGTGAGCGACTTCGCCAAAGACCTGCTCGATTTCTCCGATAACTTCCGCCGCGCACTCGAGTCCGTGCCGCCGGAGCTAAAAGAAGCTGACGAGCGCATTGCCAACGTCCTCACCGGCGTCGAGGCCATGGAAAAAGAACTGCTGAAAAGCTTTGACAAGCACGGCATCAAAAAAATCGAGCCGCTCGACGAACCGTTTGATCCGAACTTCCACGAAGTCATGTTCGAGGCCCCTGGCACCGGCAAACCGGCTGGCACGATCATCCAGCTGATCGAACCCGGCTACGTCCTTCACGACCGCCTGTTGCGCCCGGCGCGCGTCGGCGTCGCCAAAGACGAAGGTCAGGGCGGTCCGGCTCATAAAATAGACACAGAAGCCTGATATAAAATCTGATAATTTGGGCTATGGATCACGCGGCCGGGGGGCGCTTTGCCCCTCCGGTGCAATCCCGAAAATTTTTTGCCCCAGAAGTTCCTGGGGAAGGCTGTTCAGCTGCTGTTTTAACAGGTCATGCTCGTTAACACTCGCGCAGGGCGCCAGCCGGCAACAATCAGCAGAAAGCGCCAGCATGTTAATGATCTGCCTTTCAAAAGAAGGCGAAATAGACTTTTCTTTGCAACGTATCCCCAGATAGCTAAGCGTTGCCGCATGCAGATGCAAACTACGGTCCGGATTCTGAACGAAAATAAAGCTGTTACGGTCACGGTAAACACTGAAAACATCCCTGTCTTTCCACCTGCTGTTTTCAACAGTTACCACAACTTTATAAGATAGCGGCATCCCCGGAATCTGAGAGGAAAGCGTTTCCCGCAAAGATATCTCGACACCGCCGCCGAAATGATCACTCCAGCGGCGCGGCTTTAGTCCGGAAACATCGTCAGCCGGCTCCAGACCAAGAAACGCAAGCAACCCCGGCACACCAGCCCCCAAAACATCAAGCGCACACGATTCCGCATTACTAACCGCATTTAACGTCGCGGAGAAATTTCCAGTCTTCTTATCCATAAGACCGCATTATCAGATTTTACATATCCGGTCAATAGTCTCGTTTTTTTACCGCAACAAAAAGCCCCTATTACCGTTTATTAACACACCCTATGTAAAGTAAGAGGCAGTATAAAAAGAATAAGAGGCTTTGGCGATGATCGGGCAGAGTTTTAACAATGATTTGCACCCGCTGACCACACCGATTAAATGCGTCCCGCTACGCGCTTGCGGGCCGGAATGGAAACGAAAAATGAGCGCCGCAATCACTGGCCTGATCCGCACCGGAAACCCAGAATATTTCGACACCGTTCTCAACGATGCGCGCAATAAAAATGAACCGGAACGCCAGAATCAGGCGCGAAGCAGCGTTGCCGCAATCAATAACTATGTCGATGCGGTCATACGCACCATTGAACGGCAAGGCGGCGATACTTATGACGCGATCGGTGCCGGCGTGGAAATCGGTTTTCAGCTTGAAGAAAACGGCATGCTGCCCCACCCTTCCGAAATAACAGGCCTGATCAACAACACACAGGCAATGGAAACACTTGGCATTCACAAACCATGGACCGAATACCTTGAAACCGAACAAGAGTTCGAAGACCGCAAGAAAAAGCACGAATATGACAAACAGGAAAGAGCACGCAACGATGCCGCCGCTGGACGCAACAAAGTAAATATCACCATGCCGTTGCAACGCCGTCAGCTCGTGCATAATAGTGAAATGAAAATAACGACCGAGGCACCTGCGGGATTTGAGCGCTTCTTCTCCGGAGGCGCCATCGACGCGCCAAAGTCATTGGAAGCACTGAACACTGAAATTATCGCCTTCACCAAAGAAAACGCCACGGCAAACACGAAAGCCGAACGAGCCATTTCTGGCGCCGTAGCTCAGCCTAAAACATAAAATCCCGCTGCTAAAAGTGATCCGTTAGCGCTTTTCTCCGTACATAGCAATAGATACGCCAAAGATGGCTCAAAAGCTGGGTATCTTTTGCTATCGCCCTCTGGCATTCACGAAAAGATGTGCTATATTCGCAAGTCACGTTAAATCGTTAATGCACAAAAGGGAATCACGACAGTGCCTATTGTAGGGCTGTCTCAGGATTTGCCAAACGAGAAGAGGTAGAAAAATGAGCAAAATCATTGGTATTGACCTTGGTACAACCAACTGCGTTGCAATCATGGACGGCAAAGAACCGCGGGTTATCGAGAATTCCGAGGGCGCCCGTACCACGCCTTCCATGATCGCTTTCACCAAAGACGGTGAGCGACTGGTTGGACAGCCGGCAAAACGTCAGGCCGTAACCAACCCTGAAAACACATTATATGCCATCAAGCGCCTGATCGGCCGTCGCTTTGACGACCCGACCACGCAGGACATGATGAAAAAAACCTCCTTCAACATTGTTGAAGGCGAAAATGGCGATGCATGGGTACAGATTGACGGCGAAAAATACGCCCCGTCCCAGATTTCCGCCATGGTACTGCAAAAAATGAAGGAAACCGCCGAGAGCTTCCTTGGCGAACCTGTCACCAAAGCCGTGATCACCGTTCCGGCCTACTTCAACGATTCGCAGCGTCAGGCCACCAAAGATGCCGGCAAGATTGCCGGTCTTGAAGTCGAGCGGATCATCAACGAACCGACAGCGGCCGCCCTTTCCTACGGCCTCGACAAGCGCGATTCCGGCACGATTGCCGTTTACGACCTTGGCGGCGGTACGTTCGATATTTCCATTCTTGAAATCGGCGACGGCGTTTTCGAAGTTAAATCCACCAATGGCGACACATTCCTTGGCGGTGAAGACTTTGACCTGCGCATCATCGACTACCTTGCTGACGAGTTCAAAAAAGAGCAAGGCATCGACCTGCGCGAAGACAAGCTGGCACTGCAGCGCCTGAAAGAAGCTGCTGAAAAAGCCAAGATCGAGCTGTCTTCGACGACGCAGACCGAAGTCAACCTGCCCTTCATCACGGCAGACGCTTCCGGGCCAAAACACCTGAACGTCAAAATGTCACGTGCCAAGCTGGAAAGCCTTGTTGCCGACCTGATCAAGCGCACCGAAGCCCCGCTAAAAGCGGCGCTGAAAGATGCCGGCCTGAAACCGTCCGAGATCGACGATGTCGTTCTGGTCGGCGGCATGACCCGCATGCCCAAGATCATCGAAACGGTGAAAGAATTCTTCGGCAAGGAACCGCACAAAGGCGTGAACCCGGATGAAGTCGTCGCAGACGGCGCCGCCATTCAGGCCGGTGTTCTGCAAGGCGATGTTAAAGACGTACTGCTGCTTGACGTGACCCCGCTGTCACTCGGCATCGAAACGCTTGGCGGCGTGTTCACCCGCCTGATCGACCGCAACACAACGATCCCGACCAAAAAATCGCAGGTCTTTTCTACTGCCGAAGACAACCAGAATGCCGTGACGATCCGCGTTTTCCAGGGCGAGCGTGAAATGGCTGCCGATAACAAAATCCTCGGCCAGTTCGACCTTGTTGGCATCCCGGGTGCGCCGCGCGGCGTACCGCAAATCGAGGTCACTTTCGACATCGACGCCAACGGTATCGTGCAGGTATCCGCCAAAGACAAGGCCACCGGCAAGGAGCAGCAAATCCGCATCCAGGCCAGCGGCGGTCTGTCGGACGAAGACATCGACAAGATGGTCAAGGACGCCGAAACCAATGCCGATTCCGACAAGAAGCGGCGCGAATTGGTCGAAGCCAAAAACCAGGCAGAATCGCTCATTCACCAGACCGAGAAAAACCTCGAAGAACTGGGCGATAAAGTGCCGGAAGACGATCGCAAGAACGTCGAGGCAGCACTGGCTGAGCTAAAAACCGCAACCGAAGGCGAAGACAAAGCCGAAATCGAGCAAAAGACGCAGGCCCTGATGGAAGCCAGCATGAAGCTGGGTGAAATGGCCTATCGCGCCGCGCAGGAAGACGCTGCCGGTGAGGCCGATAACGAAGCCGCAGCAGGCGCTGATGCTTCGGCTTCGGCCGGCGAAGACGATGTCGTCGATGCCGACTTCACCGAGGTTGATGAAGACGACAAATAAACGTCGGTAAATTTAAACAAGACGAAAAACAAAAGGATGGAAGGCGGAAGACCGATGGACATATCATCGATTATTCTGCCTTCCGTCCTCCTCTTTTTAAGTTAGCAGGTTATGAGCAACGATCCTTATCAGACACTCGGCGTCGCCCGTGATGCAACGGCGGACGAAATCAAAAAAGCCTATCGCAAACTTGCGATGAAATATCACCCTGACCAGAACAAGGGGGATGCAGAATCCGAGCAGAAATTTAAAGAAATCAGTGCTTCTTACGACATTCTAAAAGACCCGCAAAAACGTGCGGCGTTCGACCAATATGGCAGCGCGGCATTCGAAGGCGGCGGTGGCGGCGCAGGCTTTTCCGGCGCCGGTTTCGGCAGCGCCTTTTCCGACATTTTCGAAGACATGTTCGGCGACTTTATGGGCGGCGGCCAGCGCCGCAGCGGCCCGGGGCGCGGCTCGGACATGCAATATACGATGGAGATTTCGCTCGAAGACGCCTATAACGGCAAAGAAGCGACCATCAAAGTCCCCATCAACGAATCCTGTGACAAATGCAGCGGCTCCGGCGCGACACCCGGCACCGGCGAAGAAACCTGCCCGTCCTGTGACGGTGCTGGCCGGATGCGGGCACAGCAAGGATTCTTCACGATCGAACGCCCCTGCCCGACATGTTCCGGAGCCGGCAAAATTATCCGCGACCCATGCAATAAATGTTCAGGCAGTGGCCGCGTCCGCAAAGAAAAGACACTAAAAGTAAAAATTCCGCCGGGCGTTGATACCGGGCGTCGCATCCGTCTTGCCGGTGAAGGCGAAGCAGGCCTGCGCGGCGGACCAAGCGGCGACCTTTATGTGCTGCTTGCAATCAAACCGCACAAATTCTTCCGTCGCGACGGTGCAAATCTCTATGGCCGTGTCCCGATCCAGATGACCACCGCGGCCCTTGGCGGCGAGGTCGAGGTTCCGACCATCGGCGGCACAAAAACCAAAATCAAGGTCCCCACCGGCACACAATCCGGCCAGCAATTCCGCCTGAAAGGCATGGGAATGCCGGTACTCCGGTCCGAGGCCAAAGGCGACATGTATATCGAGGTCGCCGTTGAGACCCCGGTTAATCTATCCTCCAAGCAGAAAGATCTGCTCAAACAGCTCGACCAGACAATGGGCGGCAAGGGCGCAGCCAAGCACAGCCCGGAGTCCAGCGGCTTTATGTCGAAAATGAAAGAGCTGTGGGACGATCTGACTGAATAAAGATGGCGGACTGATTAACCTGCATGAACGAAAATTTTATAGATCTCGACTTCTATCACGGCCTGCCATCACACAGCTTTGTCGATAAAAAGGCGGAAGTGCGCGTAAATATCGGCCGCGTCTCGAGCGTCCCGCACAAATACCGGCATCTCGTGGAAAAATATGGCGGCATCCTGCTCGGCATCCAGCAAAGCGGGATGCCTGCGGACCGTCTGGACCAGATGTGTAACCTGCTGGCCCTTAACTGCGCCAGCTTGCGGCTTGAATTGCTCGTCACTAAAAGCGACCGGCCGTTTGACAGCCAGTGGTATTTCTTCGGCGATATCGAGGGGTTACTGAAAGCAGCACAAGATGAACTGGTGCGCCCGCCTTTTACCAAAGCGATGCATGACAATATCTCTTTCGCGATTGGCAGATCGCTACGCTAATTCCGCTTAATTGGCAGGCGGTAAAGGCTCGCCCTTACGCTTGGCTTCAAACCAGGCAAATGCCTTGGATTCGGAATCATTGGAAACATTCTTGATTTCCACAACGCCCTGCGCCAGGCCTTCCGGCGTTTGCAAATTCTTCGCAGCAGAATTGAACCACACTTTAACCTGCTCCCCCGCTAACGGGCGGCGGTAATCGCGGTCTTCGCCCTGCATTTTGGTAGAGATCCAGAACAGCTTTTCCTGTTTGCCGTTTCGCACACCAAAAGCAACGGCGCTAATGTGACTAAGATCCATGACCATGGTCACTTCGCCGGTCATTGTATCGGTTTTGCCCTGAGCTTTCTGGTTTTCCCGGCCGGCACGATCTGTCATCGACACGACTTTACCCTTATCATCAGGGTCTTTATTATTATCAGCCATTAAAGCTCCTCCCATATTCTGTATAATATTTCCCATATAGAACAGGGCTTTTCCGACATCGTCAAGTCATATATAAAAGAAGCATGACAAGACTCGCAACAGACAATGAAAGCGCCGGAACCATAAACACCACCGCCAAAATCGGTGTTCTAGGCAGTGCAGGCCGCGTTGGCAAACTGATCGTACATGAAATCCAGGCGCGCCATTTCGGCCCCGGCGTCACGCTGGCGGGCGGCACAGTACGCCGCGGCTATCCGCACGATGACAGTTTCTTCACCACGGAGACCCCGGACGAGCTGTTTGAAATTTCCGATGTACTGATTGACTTCACGCGCCCGGACGCCACCGCACAGCATGTCTGGCTTGCCGCCAAACACCACAAACCTCTGGTCATCGGCACGACCGGTCTGAGCGAGCCTCAGGAAAGTGAAATCAGAGATGCCGCCAAAGAAGCGCCAATTCTGTATGCAGCGAATATGAGCATTGGCGTCAACCTGCTTCTGGCACTGGTCGAACAGGCCGCAGCCCGGCTGGGCCCGGACTGGGACATAGAAATCGCAGAAACGCACCACAAGCACAAAATCGACTCCCCGTCAGGAACAGCGCTTGCCCTTGGCAAAGCAGCAGCCGATGGCAGAAAGACAAACCTTGATCCCGTTCTTGACCGAACCGGTGAGCGCAAAAGCGGCGATATCGGCTTTGCTGTTCAGCGTGGCGGCGACGTTGTTGGTGAACATACCGTAACCTTCTTTGCAGAAGGCGAACGCCTCGAACTCGGCCATAAGGCAAGCAACCGCTCCCTCTTTGCCAAAGGCGCTATTCGCGGCGCACTCTGGCTACGGGAACAGCCTTACGGCCTCTACACGATGCGCGATATGCTGGAGCTTTAAAACAGGCTGTGCTCCAGCCCCAAAATCAGTTTTTTACGCGGGCTGCCCCAACCATAATTGTCGATAATGCCTGTGCCGCGAATAACGCGGTGACAGGGAATAAGCAGTGAAACAGGATTGGCACCTACAGCATTACCAATCGCCCGCGCCGCCTTTGGCCGCCCGAGCTGCTGCGCTATTTGCTGATAGGTCATGGTTTCGCCGGTCGGAATTTTCAACAGTGCCTGCCAGACCTGAATCTGCAAATTAGTGCCATGCAGGTCGAGTTTTAGCCGCTGCCCGGCATCACCACGCCCACGCCAGATTTTCACTATCGCTTCAGATGCTTGCGCGGTTTCGCTCTCATCCTCAATAAAATCAGCATAAGGAAAATGCGCGAGCATTTTTTGATACGGAACGGCACGTTTTTCTTCTGTAACAAAGCCCAGAAAACAAATTCCACGCTCCGTCAGGCCTACCATTAACAGTCCGAGCGGGCTGGGGTGAAAGCCATACCGAATGACAAGCCCTCTGCCTTTGTGCTGGACTTCGCCCGGCGTTACCGCCTCGCAAGACACAAACAGATCATACAGCCGCCCCGGCCCCGACAGACCGGTTTCCTGCGCGGTTTCAAGGGTCGAAGCACCGGCCGTCAGTAATTCGCGGGCGTGTCGCATGTTCATATACTGCACAAGCCGCTTGGGGCTGATCCCGACGCGGTCCTTGAACAGCTTTTGAAAATGAGTGGCTTCATAGCCGGCGCGCCTCGCCAGAAACGCCAGATCCGGCTGTTCCTGATAATGCGCGACAAGGTAATCGATCGCCTCGGCGATAATCTGATCATTAAAATCCATGATTAACCGATACCCCGTTTATCGCCCGCGCGCCAACCCGTTTTTTGGCTAATGCTTTGGACGCCGGTATTTGAAAAAATCACCTTACAAGGCGGGAGACGGTGCTGCCGGAAGGCGCGGAACCTGCGCGACCATGCCGCGATTTTGCATCATTTGCAGCAAACCATCGGCAAAACGGGCACATTCCTCGGACTTCAGCAGATCACAAACGATACGCCGGTCATGGCTGACATCCGCAAGCGCACGGGCTTCCGCGCTGCCATTCCTTTCACGTCTTTTCAGGACGAACTGCACGTCCTTGGCATATTCAGTAAAGCCGTCCCGGATCTTCACATCATGAACAGTCAGCGTTACCGAGGTATTGACCCCCGTCCTGCCAATTTTGATCGCACGGCGCAAATCAACATCAACGCCATGATCTTCAAAGTAATCCATAAGGTTGGTTAGGCCGCGATTAAGCAGCGGGTCAAACAACCAGTGTACGTTCTCGAAAGTTTTTGCGAGTTCCATTTTCCAATATTCAGTTATTTTAGGGGAAAGTGTCAAACTTATATGATGCGCCTTAATGCAGATTTCAAGGCCTCGGCAACATCAATACGCTCTTGCGGCGATAAAAAAGCACCAACCTCAACACCATTTCCTTGCGACATAATCCTCAGCGCACTGTCATGCTCCTGCGGATGACGCAGCTCGACCCGCACTCCGGCAGGATTAAACTCCCAGCGCTTGCGCCCTGCCCGGCCGGTATGGTCTTCCACCACCAGCCTGTCCCGCGTTAAACGGATTGTCTCATAAATCTGCCCGGCGCGATTATTCAAGCGAAACGCCCACCAGACAGCGATTGCCTCCAGCCCGTAAAACGCAATGACCGGCCATACGCCACGGCTCCAGAAAACCCCTCCGATAATCACGCCCGTCCCCAAAATGACAGCAATCAATGCAACCAGCCCCCGCCGCCCAAGTGAACGGTTCGGATAAAGGATCGCATCGAACAGGTATGGAGTCGCGCCGCCCGCTGCGTTATAACGGAGTGTCTCGCTCATAAATCTTAATATGTCGCAAAATAAAATATGAACCAGCAATCACGATACGAATTTTTTCGCCGCCTGCAGGAGCGCAATCCCGAACCTAAAGGCGAGCTGGAACACACAAACCCGTTTACCCTGCTGGTCGCCGTTGTCCTGTCGGCACAGGCAACTGATAAAGGCGTCAACAAAGCCACGCGCGGCCTATTTGCTGCCGCCGACACACCGGAAAAAATGCTGGCGCTTGGTGAAGACGGTGTGCGCGAACACATCAAGACGATCGGCCTGTTTAACAGTAAAGCCAAAAATGTGATCGCCCTGTCCAGAATGCTGATCGAAGAACATAATAGCGAAGTCCCGCCCGACCGCGACGCGCTGGTCAAGCTGCCCGGCGTCGGCCGCAAAACGGCAAATGTCGTACTGAATATGGCTTTCGGCCAGCCGACCATGGCCGTTGATACGCATATTTTCCGCGTTTCAAACCGCACCGGCCTCGCCCCGGGAAAAAATGTAGATCAGGTCGAAGCCAAACTGGAAAAAGTGGTACCGAAAGAATTCAAACTCCACGCCCATCACTGGCTGATCCTGCATGGCCGCTATATCTGCGTCGCCCGCAAGCCGCGCTGCGCCGAGTGCCCGGTTTATGATCTATGTGATTATAAGGAAAAGACCGCCTAGATAGTGCGCTGCTTGTAAAGCGCTTCAAGACAGGCCGTCGCGTCAATATCAGCCTCACCGCCACGCTCTGTGACAAAAGTCGCGACCTTGGGCGAACGCACTTCATAATGAACGACCGGCCCCTGCCCTGCCTCGCCCGATTCAAAATACAGGTCGAGCAGACAAGCGCCCGCACGGTACTGCCACGCCTCTGTGCCGCCCTCGCTACGCTTCAGGTCCGGTTCATGCAGCATTACCAGAAAGTCCTTGCCAATCAACTGGTGCATTTTATCAGGATCATTGACGACGAGGCTTTTTAAAGCGGCCGCATAATGCTTACGCTCCCGCTCCGAAATCTGGTCGAGAACGGAATGCTCAGGGGCAAGCGCCCGCGTTGCCGCAAGAGCCTGATTGGTCGTCACCATTTTTGAAAGACGCACCCCGCCAATAACACCGACCGGCAGGACAAGGATGGCACAGCAGATCAAGACGGCATGAGGGAAATAATGCCGTCTTCTTACCCAGCGATAAATCACCGGTAATTTTCTGCTTATCAATTTACGAATAATCATAAAAATCCGCGGGCCGGGTTAATCACCGCTCAGCCCGCGGCCTATGCTTAGTTACTCAGCGGCAACTGCAGCTGCATTCCCGGAAAAGGGAAGCTCACCGCCTTGTTCGCCGGCATTGTCGTTTTTCGCGCCCATGCTTTTCTTAACAGGCTGTGCAGACTGGGCAACGCCGGATGCCAGCGGGCTCAGCTTGCCGTCAACGGTTGCACCGGCTTCAACGGCCAGCTCTTTATAAGCGATCGTGCCGGTTACAGAACCGCCTGCTTTAACCGTGATACGGCCGTTAACAGTCAGCTCGCCTTCGAAACGGCCGGCAATGGTGGCTTCTTCGATTTCAACGGCGCCATAGAATGTACCGGTTTCAGCAACTTCAAGAGCTTTCGCGCCTTTCAGAGCAGCTTCCAGCGTCCCTTCGACCAACAGGTAATCACAGGCTTCGATTTCACCGGACATGGTGATGCCTTTGCCGATAACCAGACGATTATCATCGCTGCCGCGCTCATAGCTGGAGCCCTGGCTGTGCGCGCCCGGATAGGAGCTGCCGAAACCGCCAGGAACGCTGCGCTGCATTTGCGGCGGACGCTGGAACGGAGCAGATGCCGGAGCATCCATCGAACGCTCGGTTTCCTGATTATCGGACTGGTTGTTGATCATAACTTTTTCCTCTTTCGCTTGTGTTTTATGTTCCGGCATTGCAGCCATTTCTTGTTTTTCAACCGGAACATATTGATCCTGTTGAATATTCTTTTCTTTTATTTTGTTTTCTTGAATTTTTTCTACGGGCTTTGCTTCCTGCTTTTGCTCTTTGACCGGCTCTTCGGCTTTGGGACGATGAAACATACCGCTTTTCCTCTTTACGTTCGTGTGAAACCAATTCTCCGCGCAAGAAGCGCTTCTTTAAAATCGTTCAGCAATGTTCTGGATTAACGGGACAATATCAGCACGCCGGTTTAGCCGCAAGAGGCAAATTTTGCCGCTTGGCTTCATTTTTTTGAAACCCCTTGATTCCTTTTGCATTTAAGCAGAAACTTTTTTTATGTCCTTACGCATCATCGAAATTACCGCCCCGTCAGACAATCTAAAACGCATCCAGGAAACGGCGGCGGAACACCATGCCATTGATAGCTGGTATAGCGCCAAAAACAGCGACGGTCGCCGCACTGTAAGAATATTGACCCGGATTACAAACCAGCAGGAGCTGACCGACGCACTGCAACGCCTGCTTTCTTCAGAAAAAAACTGGCGCATTATCGTCCAGCCGGCCGACGCGACCATACCGGAACAAAATGAAGAGGATGATGAAAATCATAACGGCAAAGCAAACAAGATCGTCCGCGGCACCCTGACCCGCGAAGAGTTATTCAACGAAATCCGCAAAGGCGCCCAGACCGACTTTAACTTTATCTTGCTAGTCATTCTGTCGGCGATTGTTTGCGGCATTGGTCTGATAAAAAGCAACGTTGCAGTCATTATCGGCGCCATGGTCATCGCCCCGTTACTCGGCCCCAATCTGGCGCTGGCCTTCGGGGCGGCCCTTGGCGATCGCGACCTGATGCTGGCATCGATCAAAGCCAACCTCGCCGGCCTTGGCCTGACACTGGGTATGGCGACCCTGACCGGTGTCATCATGCACCATGTCCTGCACGTACAGGTCACCGGCACCGAACTGCTCGACCGCACCAATGTCGGCTATGACAGCCTCGCCCTTGCGCTTGTATCGGGCGCGGCCGCTGTTCTGTCAATGACAACAGGCCTGTCCAGTACATTGGTCGGGGTTATGGTCGCCGTTGCGCTCATGCCACCCGCCGTGACACTTGGCCTGATGATCGGAACACAGTCCTGGGACTATGCTTACGGCGCAGGCCTGCTGCTTGCCGCTAATATAGTTTGTGTCTCTGTCGCCGCGCAAATCGTCTTTCTGGTAAAAGGCATCAAACCGCGCACCTGGTACCAACAGAAAAAGTCCCGCCAATCAGTCAAGAACAACATCATTTTTTGGGTCATTCTGCTAATCGGCCTGCTGGCGCTGATCTATCTGCGCCAAACCGCTTAAAATTCGCCCCAAAGCAACGAGGCAATATTTTATTGCCCCCTCCGCTATAATTACGTAAAAGAAACAGCGGAAAGGAGTGAGGCAATTGAACTACCCCGGCTTTTGCGAAAAATATGGGCAGTCAAACATGATGCTGGTTGGTTACTTTGCGCCGGTCGTCGCGAATACCGCTATCCAGTCCCTGCTCGGCAACCCGACGATAGATAACTTCCTTATCGCCTTCAATTCCGGAACAGCCGGCTTCATACTGGCAAATTTCGCACATGCCAGCGCCAACCGTATCGCCTCCAGAAAAAAAATGGGCATGACCAGGGGCGGCCAGCTCGTGCGTAAATTTCAGGCCGCCAGCTATGCCGTTCCCGTAGCGCTGGCCCTGACCTATAACGTTGTCAGCACCTTTGGCGAAGAAAGCGAACCGGCAACGATTAACCATCAAAACACAAGCCTGTACATCCCCGCACAGGCCAAGGTGCTGGACACCCGCACCATCCCTGCGCGCCCCGCTTTTCCATAGAAACGCCTTTACTTTATTTTCCGGAACGCTATTGTGCCTTCTAAATAACTATTATTTGTGAGGACATTGAGATGAAAAAGATTACCGCGACTTTTGCCGCAGTCGCCATGGCAATTACAATGGGCGCGACCACTGCACAGGCCGATAACACCAGCATCGCCTCATGCAAAGGGCAGCCTTTCACCAATGATTACATCATTACCCCCTACCCGACCTTTGCCCCGCTCACCGCGCATGATTTCAACGCAGCTGCGGGAAGCACACTGGTAAAGGACAT
>CBDUPU010000018.1:0-18601 GCA_965369185.1 uncultured Rhodospirillales bacterium | reverse complement strand
TTCAAAATCGTGGTAGGGCAGGTGCTCCGCGCGCAGATAGCCGTCACGCTCTGGCGTGTCCCATTGGGCGAGATCACCGGCAGGCGTATCGGGATCCGGCACATCGTCGTAATTTGTGGTTTCGCCCGGCGTTACGTAACGAATTGCGCCAAGGCGTTGCAATTCACGCAATTCAGTGACGCAGCGTGAAATATCGCGGTTGAGCATTTGCTGGGCTTTCGGGCCGCGTTGGTAAACGGCGTCCGTGGTATCGACGCGCTGCCAGAAATGTGGCGACGTACGAAGTTCGTATTCATGAACCGGTTCTGCGGCACAACCTGCCAGACCCGCTAAAAGGACGCTTGTAAAAATAAAAGATTTAGGTGACTTGAACATTGAAAAAAATCCGGACGGTAAGTCAATTAAGCACCCGCGAATCTTAGCAAGACATGCCGTCCCGCTCAATGGGGTTTTGCACTTATCCCGCGCTTTGTTCCAAAAAAGAGCGGATTATTCCGCTTTTTCAGGGCTTTTTGCCCACCAGCTTTCCATGACCATGCCGTAAAGCGGTGTTGTTTTCGGGCGCTGGATGAAATTGCGATAGGCGGCGTAGTCCTTTCCGGCATAATAAAGCGGCACGGTGTAGTGGCCCCAGCTCAGCACCCGGTCGAGCGCTCTGGCATGGGCGATCAGGTCGTCGCTGTCTTGCGCGTTGGCAATGCCCGCTGCCAGCGCATCAACGGCCGGGTTGCAGATGCCGGGGTAATTCCAGCGTGCGGGAATGTTCGCGGATTCGCAGCTCCAGTACAGCATTTGCTCTGTCCCGGGGGACAGGCTGTTGACCCAGTGATACAGCACCATGTCGAAATCATATTCGTTGAGCCTGCCGCGAAATGCCGCAGCATCAAGCGCTCTTGCGCTGGCGGTGATGCCTAGGCGTTTCAGTCCGTTAATAAAAGACAGCGCCAGTTTTTCGTCTTCCGGTGAGTCGAGCAGTATGTCGAAGGTAAAATGCTGTCCGGTTTGTTCATTGACCCTTTTGCCGTCCTTAATGTTCCAGCCGGCTTCTCGCAGCAAAGTATCGGCTTTGCGCAGATTTTCACGCTGGGCGCGTTGGTCGTTTGCTTGCGGCGGTTGCCATGCCGGGCCAAACACTTCGGCGGGCAGGTCATCGTGAAACGGCTCCAACAGGGCAAGCTCTTTCTCGGACGGTTCGCCTTTGGCGGCGAGGTAGGCGTTGGGGAAAAAGCTGCTGATGCGCTGGTACTGGCCGTGATAGAGGTTTGTATTGATCCAGTTGAAATCGAGCACATAGTTCAGCGCTTCGCGGACGCGGCGGTCGTCAAAGGGTGGACGGCGTGTGTTGAAAATCAGCGAGCGCACGCGCTCCGGTCGGCCATGGGGCAGCGGTTCAGCGATGACTTCGCCGTTTTTGATCGCCGGAAAGTTATAGGCCGTCGCCCATTTTCCGGCGTCCCACTCGCGGCGGAAATCAAGATTGCCAGCCTTGAAGGCCTCGAAAGCAACCGTGTCGTCGCGGTAATATTCATAGATGACTTTATCGAAATTATACTGTCCTTTATTGACCGGCAGGTCTTTTGCCCAGTAATCGGCCACGCGCTCATAAACAATGCGGCGCCCAGGATCGACTTCGGCGATTTTGTAGGGGCCGTTGAGTAGCGGGGGTTCGAGAAGGGTCGAATCAAACTCGCGCCCGTCCCACCATGTTTTGGACAGCACCGGCATCATGGCAAGGATCATTACGGTTTCGCGGTTATAGCCTTCGCCGAAATGGAAATAGACGGTGCGCTCGTCGATGATTTTCGCTTCATCGACAAGGCGGTAAATACGGCGCATGTTCGGGCGGCCGGAATCGCGCAATGTTTCAAATGAAAACAGCACGTCCTCGGCAGTAACGGGGGAGCCGTCATGGAAGCGCGCTGCCGGGTTAATATGGACGGTGATCGAAGAGCGGTCTTCAGGAATGTTGACGCTCTCGGCGATCAGCGGATACATGGTAAAAGGCTCGTCCCATACGCGCTGCATTAGCCGGTCATAGACTAGGTTCAGGCCTTGCGCGGCTTTGCCTTTGATGGCGTAGGGGTTGAGGTTATCAAACGTGCCGATTGCTGCTTGCTTTAAAGTGCCGCCCTTGGGCGCATCCGGATTGACGTAGTCGAGGTGCTGGAAATCGTCTGCGTATTTCGGATTGCCATGCATGGCAAGGCCGGTCATGCCTTCGCCCGCTTTTGCGGCAAAAGATGAAAAAGAGATAACGAATATCAAACAAATCTGAATTATAATTCTATGCATGAGCGGATTCTTATCAGAGCAACGCAAGCGTTCCAATGCCCAATTGATTAACCGGGTGGTTATCAATAAGGGAGATATTACAAAGCAGACCGATGTCGACGCTATTGTCGTGTCGGTGAAGGCCGATATGGAGATGGATGGAACGCTTGGCCAGAGCCTGATAGAGGCGGCCGGGCAGCAATTCGATGAATTTATTCTGGAGAATATATACAAGCCCCGTCCCGGTGATACTTATGTTGTGCCCGGTTTTAATCTGCCGGTGAAAAACGTCATTTTTGTGGTGACACCGGTGTGGCGCGATAATTTCGACAAGGAAGATGTTTATTTGCTGCGCTGTTACCGTCATGCGATGGAGATGGCCTATAATATGGGCTTGCGGAAAATCGCTTTTGCTGCGCTGGGGACGGGGCATAACGGTTACCCGCTTGAGCGTGCCGCGCGGCTGGCGCTCAAGGGGATTTCGGACCGGCTGAAGCCCGAGTTCGATGAGGTGCGGGTGGTCTGTAATACCGAAGTTGTCTTTGATGCCTTTAAAAGGCGGCTGCAAAAATACGGTAGCGTCAAGTCGGCTTGATGGCATGCTGGGAGGCAGTTGGTAGCTTATCGCTACTATCCTCGCCAAAGGATTTGTCCATCAGAACGTTACTGCCTATAGCACCGCCGATAAGACTTAAAGTTAGTATGGCACCGATTTTTTTGGGAGATAGTTTGCTACGCTGCCCCAAAAACCCAACGCAGCCGGGGTCATACCAGATCATGCCTACCATTGATGCCGCGCCTGCATAAACAGCGCCAAGCGTGCCGATTCCGATCTTTGCTGCTGCGACGCCTGTGGTAAGGGGGGCGACTGTCTGAGGTTGTGCCGCTTCGTTAAACATTGTCAATATTCCCTGCGCAATATCTGCCAGGCCCACTGTGGCTACAGCCGCGCCACTTACAACGATACCGCCCGCGGCCAATTTTCCGGTCAAACCCATTTTTCCCTCCATTTGAAAAAATGAGCTTAAAAGGGTCTTTGTGTTATGTCAATGATATTACAGCATGCCCTGATAATGGCGGCGTGACATTTCGTCGATTTCGTCTTCGGAAAAATCGAAATTCTGACCAAGTTCCTCAATCATTACCTGACGGACGATGTCGTTAAGGTCATCATAAGTCTCGCACCAGATATCAAGAAGCGGGCGGCGGAAGATAATCAGGATGTCTTCGTCATTGGCTACTTTCTTCTGGACGCCGGGGGCGATCTGGCCGCCGCTGCGGTACAGGGCGACGAGCTCGAAAGGGTCTTCCAGATCGAGATCGTTCTCGAGCGCTTCGTCGGCGATCTCTTCAATTTGTACCGTGAGTGAATCGCAAAATTCCATTAGCTCTTCAGGCAGATTGTCGAGCGCTGCCTCGGCAATGGCCTCAAGGTCTTCCGCGGTAGGCGGGTTAGTGAAATTCATAATGATCCGCTGCTGGTCCATGGAAAATTTTTCCAACCAATGTTATATCGGTAAATTGCTTAAACGATTCGTTTTATTTTACGCTGAAAAGGAGCGTTCTACAATGGTTGAAAAACTGACTGACAGCGAGATTGAAAACGCCTTGCAGGATCTGGAGGGCTGGAGCCGCGTCGAAGGTAAGGACGCCATCTATAAAAGTTTCAAGTTCAAGAACTTCAGTCAGGCTTTCGGTTTCATGAGCCGTTGTGCGCTTCTGGCCGAAAAAATGAATCATCACCCTGAATGGTTTAATGTCTGGAACCGCGTCGATGTTACGCTGAATACCCATGATGTCGGCGGGCTTTCAGAACTCGACTTCAAAATGGCGACACGCATGAATCAGTATGCGGCCTGATCCTTTTTCTTGAAAAATTCGTCATTATCCTGTAGAAGATTATGAAAACTAGTCTCTGTGCAGGGTAAGAATGCGTAAACCGAGAAATCCATATATGATCTGCCTGATCCCGCCGGAAAGTCTCCGGAAGGAATTTATGCGCGTGGCCGACCATGCGCCGCAGGGCAGTGTCATCCAGCCGGAGGGGGAGTTGCACATTACGCTGGGGGCGCTGCACATCCCGAAAAAGCGCTCGCAGGCCGATTTGCTGCAACGTCTGGAGAAGATCAAATTCCCGGCCTTTAATGTCAATATAACCGATGTTGATACGTTTAACCGGGCGGTGCATATGAGCGGCCGCAGCAAGGTGGCGTGGTTCCGCCCTGACGGGGTCAGCGGTAATGACATTCAGGAGCTGAGCAACCGGATCAATGCCGCGCTGCGCGAGCCGGGATATATGTCGAAGTCGCCGGATGTCAGGCCGCACATGACGATATTGCGCTATGATTTTCACATGAAAGCTGACGAAATTCGCGGCTTCCTTAAAAAGTGCGCGGCGCAGAATTTCCCGGAATGGAAAGTGGACCGTTTTTATCTGACTCGCAGGCGCTCTGCGGGGGAAATTGCGGCCAATGATAATAGTGCGCAGCCTGATGAGAGCGCGGCTGACTATGATCCAGAGGTTGATGACGACGATAACGATGTCGGCAGCAGCAGCATGGAAATCATTGCCAGCTTCCCGCTGGCCAAGCCCTCTTAACAACTAGATCACCAGCTGACGCTGGTCTTCAATCCCCATGCTGATCAGGAACGGATCGTCTTTCTGGCGGGCGATGAAATCCTCTTTGGAATGCCAGCCCTGCCAGCCAATCTGGATGAGGCTTTGCGCAATCGCGCCGCCGAGCGTGGCGCCGGGGCCGAGCAGGATGATCTTGTCCGGCGCGAATTCCCGCACCGCCACCTGCACCGCGCGGGTGAAATCGTAATATGTGTCGATCTGGTGGCCGAGCGTGTAGCTGTGCAGCGCCTGCGTATCTGTAGAGTAGGGCGTCCAGATCGCGCCGCGCCCGTCAACCATCGGCAGGGACGGGGCGTGAAACAGCGAGGCAGGCAGCATCTCGCGCGCTTTTTCGGCAATGCCGCTTTGCAAAGGCGTGTGAAAGGCGGCGTGGTTTTGCAGCCGCATCGGGAAGCGGCCTTCCGGTTCCAGCTTTCCTTCAAGGGTCTTGAGCGCTTCATCGGTGCCGCCAAAGACCAGCATTCCGCCAAGCTCGATCGAGACATAAAGCCCGTCAATTTCCTCGATCAGGCCCATAAGCAAGTCGCGCCGCCCGTCAATTTCTTGCCAGTTATCATCGACCAGCGAATAGATAAGCTGTCCGCCGATCAGGCTCTCCTGCATCAGCGTGCCGGTGGTGTTGAGCACATGCAGCGCATCCAGCGGTTCCGCCGCGCCGCCTGCGGCAAGGGCGATATACCAGCCCATCGAATTCCCGGTTACCGCCGCGATGTCGTATTTGTCGCGGTCAATCGCCATAAAATCGGCATAGGCACAGGCATAAATCAGCGGCGAGGCATTATCGCCCCGGCTATGCTCGGAAAGCACAAAGCGCTCCGCCCCGTCCAGCGCACTGACGGTGGTTTGGCCTTTGCCTTGGCGATAGGCGTCAACCGCAGCAATAAACTCGCGCTTGTCGCCATGGTACCGCGAAAGATAACCAAGCTCGTCTTTATTATAAGTGCCACGTCCGGGGCAGATGATGAGGGCGGATTGTTTCATTTTAACTCTCAAATGGATTTACAGTTCCAAATCGTTTTTTCGCTTTCTCGCGTAACATTATTCTCGTGTGGGTTAGTGGGGGCAATTGTTCTTGTATGTATTTTTTAATTTCGTCAGGTGCACATAGTTTATCTATCGTAAGTTCAGTAAGTCTGCCTGCGTGCTCCATTGAAAACCATGCGTGATTAATCGATCTTTCGTCTTTGTATGGGCCAAAGTTAAGTGTGACACCTTCTTCTTGCTTTATCAGTGTTTGCATTTTAGGTAGGGAGTGCTTTAGCCAACAAAGCTGTCGATAGACTCTATACTCACTTTCGGTGTGGCTTCCGTTAAGTTGCTTTATGTTTTTTCTTACAACCTCCTCCCAGTTCATCTTAAGGACTTTTTTAATTTGATCTTGTACAGAAGTAGCAGATAGCCAATTATTTGCAGCTTCTTCGTCGTAAGAGAATAGCACGGACGTATGTGCCAGTTCGAAAATCGAGGCAGCTAATGTTCCTGCTTGTTCAGGGTACCCTTTCACTGTCATTAATTGTATGGATCGAAGGAAGTCGGTAATCCTCATTAAGATCATCATTTGAGCGTAAAATTGCCTGCTAAAGTCCGATGCCTTTTTTCCATTCATTTTGTACTGGATCGAAAAACATAAGTTGTAAACATCATTCAGATAGTTAACGTGACCCTGTATATCAGGCCATATTTCTGCTGAGTTAATATCTTCGCGGTATTGAATAGAGTTTTCTTCGGACATTCTGCTTATGTTTCAAAAATTTTGAGCGCCGCCCCCACAATATCCCCTTTACCTGGCATCGTAACCGTCGCCACGCGCCCCAATGGAATGAAGCTATCCTCGGCGGCGAGGCGGGTTATGTTGTGACCTTCGAGGTGTTCGGTCAGCATTGCCATCAGGGTTTCGCTGATGGAGCCGGTGGTGCGGCATTCATCGACGATCAGGATGTTTTTGCAAGGTTTTGCGGCTTTTATGATGGCTTCTTCGTTTAGCGGGGTTAGCCAGTGCAGGTCGAGGACGCGCGACTTTATGCCGTGTTTGTCTTCGAGGTCTTTGGCGGCTTGGCGGGAGAGGTAGTAGCCGTTGGCGTAGCTGATGATGCATAGATCGGTGCCGTCGCCGTGCTGGCCGATTTCGCCGAACTTGATGTCTTTGGCTGCGCCGTATTCTGCCGCCCAGAGATTGTCTTTTGGTTCGTGCAGGTCGCGGGTCATGTAGAGGGCGATCGGTTCCAAGAAAATCACGACGCGCTGCTCTTCGTTGGCAAGGCGCACGGCTTCGCGCAGCATTCCGACCGCATCCGCGCCGTTTGACGGGCAGGCGATGATGATTCCGGGAATATCGCGCAGCGCGGCGATGGAGTTATCGTTGTGGAAGTGACCGCCGAAGCCTTTCTGATAGCCAAGTCCGGCGATGCGCACCACCATCGGGTTGGTGTACTGGCCGCTGGAGAAGAAGCTGAGCGTTGCCGCTTCGCCCCTGATCTGGTCTTCGGCGTTGTGGACATAGGCGAGGAACTGGATTTCCGGGATCGGCAAAATGTCGTTATGCGCCGCGCCTATGGCGAGGCCGAAGATGCTCTGCTCATCCAGCAGCGTATCGATGACGCGGTGGGGGCCGAAGCGGCTTTGCAGTTTTTGCGTTACCGTATAAACGCCGCCTTTGCGCCCGACATCTTCACCGGCGAGGATGATGTTTTCGTGATCCAGCATCAGGTCGGTCAGTGTCCAGCTTAGCAGTTTGGCCATGTGCTGCGGCTGTTTCATGGAGGCGGCGTCGTCGGCGAAGATGGCTTCGCGTTTTTGCAGGTCGTGCTTGACTGTCGGCACCTCACGTTTCGGCGGCACGATCGATGCCATGACTTCTTTGGCCGTGGACATTTTCGGGCGTTTGATCGCTTCTTCGGCGGTGCGGGCGACGCGTTCGCCGGTTTCATTGTAAAGGTCGAGGATTTGCTGCGCGTTCATCACGCCGTTATCGATTAGCAGGCGCGCCCCGTAGAGCAGTGGGTCGTGCGCTTCCATTTCGGTGATTTGCGCTTCGGTCATATACATGTGCTGCGCGTCCGGCCCGGCGTGACCGAACAGGCGGACGCAGCCCATATGCAGGAAGGCGGGCTTGCGCGTGCGTCTTGTGTAGGCTTCGACCTCGCGGGCGGCGCGGTAAGTGTCGATAATATCAAGGCCGTTGCAGCTAAAATATTTGATGCCGGGGCGCTGCGCCATGCTGGCGGCGACCCAGCCTTGCGGCGTTGGTACGGAAATGCCGATACCGTTATCTTCGCAGACAAAGACCAGCGGCAGCGGCACGCCCTGATAGCTGGTCCAGCCGGCGGTGTTGATCGCGCCCTGTGCGGTCGAGTGGTTGAGTGAGGCGTCGCCGAAGCTGCACAATATGACGGCGTCTTCGGGCAGGGTGGCGTCACGCTCCAGCCGTTTATTAAGGCCAACGCTGTAGGCGGCGCCGATGGCTTTGGGCAGGTGCGAGGCAATGGTGCTGGTCTGCGGCGGGACGTAGAGTTCCTTGCTGCCAAGGACTTTATGGCGGCCGCCGGAGATCGGGTCTTCGCTGCTGGTGGTGAAGCTGAGCAGCATGTCCCAGAGGATCGTGCTGCCGGGCAGTTTCTTTGAGCGCTCGATAAAAAAGGCGGCGTCGCGGTAGTGCAGGAACGCCATATCATTCAGGCGGAAGGCGGCGGAGATCGCGGCGTTGCCTTCGTGGCCGGAGGAGCCGATCGTGTAAAAGCCTTCGCCGCGCGCTTGCAGCTTGCGCGATACATTGTCGAGCTGGCGGCTGAGTATCTGGCTTTCAAAAATGCGCGCAAGGTCGGGGGCGCTTAATCCGGCATCGGCAAGGCGCGAGCCTGTTGCGGGCAGGTCTTCGGCTTTTACACGCTTGAGGAAGTTATTATGCACAATTTCGGCGCGGTCCTGCATTTTGACTCAAATTCCTGTTTCGTTATTTGGCGCTGCCTGTGTTACTAATAAATGCTATACTTTATTAAAGGCGGCTTTTCTACAAGCTCCTAATTTCTTTATTAATAGTTTCTGGTCATGGTTTACGATTTCAAAAAAGCCTCCGTTCTTGTGATTGATGACATGCAGCCGATGCTCGCGCTGACATCGTCGCTGCTCAAGATTTTCGGGTTCGAGCGTATTTATACCGCCAGCAATGCAGAAGACGGTTTTGCCCAGTTCTGCGACCGTGTTCCCGATCTGGTGATCACTGACTGGCTGATGGATCCTTTTGACGGGACGGAGCTGATTCGCCGAATTCGTACCGATCCGCAATCGCCCAACCAGTTTGTGCCGATTATCATGATGACCGGTTACAGTCACAGGGTTCGTGTGGAAACGGCGCGTGATAAAGGTGTTACTGAATTTATGGTCAAGCCGTTCCGCGCCAAGGACTTGTTCGCACGGATAGAGCAGCTCATCGAAAGGCCGCGCCGTTTTGTCGATGCCGAAAACTTTTTCGGCCCTGATCGCCGCCGCAAACGGCCGGACAATTACATGGGGCCGTTCCGCCGCGAGCAGGACGAGTTTATCGAGATTTCCGAGATGCCCAAGGACGAAGCGGCGGCGCTGCTGCGTAAGCTGAAACTTCAGGCCAAAGACACAGCAAGGGACAAGAAGTAGCCATGTCGAAACAGCAACAGGGGAAAGGTGCTTCGAGAAAGCCTCGTTTTATTGATCCGCCAAATGTGCTGCGGCAAAAATGCGGTTATGGCGGGCTTGACCCGACCCGTCTGCAACGGGCGGAGAATTTTATCGATGAAAACCAGCTTGATTTCGGGCCTTATGCGCTGGCGCTGATGGCGCGGCTGGACGAGATTATTAAAGAATGCAAATCCGGCAAGCGGACAGGGCCGAAGGCGCGGGACGATCTGACCAAGCCGATCATGGAGTTAAAGGCCAATGGCGGCATGTTTAAATATGTGCTGTTATCCGAAATTGCCGATATTGCGCTGAATTTTCTTGAGAATATCTCGGAACTGGATAATGACGTTTATGAAATTATCCAGGCTCACCAGAATACGCTGAATGTAATTATTTCCACTCGTCTGACTGGCTCCGGCGGGAAAGAGGGGCGTGTTCTGGCCGAAGAGCTGTTTTCGGCGTGCAAGCGCTATTATAAGAAACATAATATCAAACCGCGCGGCTAAACCTTCTGTTAACGGGCGGGGCGGTACAATAGAAGTTCTACAGTGGTAACAGGAAGGATTCCGAAACCATGGCAGGAGTATCTGCAGCCATAACGGCCCAGGTCGCACTGACCCAGCAGGCCATAGCCCTTGAGGTGATCAAGCAAAGCGTGGAGCTGCAGCAGCAGTCCATGGCGGTTTTGCTAGATTCCGTTGCGAACGTCCCGGTTTCGGGGACGCGCGGCGTGAATGTCAATTTGTCGGCCTAGTCGCTTCTTATTATTCCGGAAGATTTTCCAGCGCGTCTTCGATATCGCCTTGATAGGCGAAGGATTCTTGCGCGCCCTTGCCGGTGCAGGCCAGTGTTCCTGCGACCGAGGCGAGGCGCATGGCTTGTCTTAGCGGCTTTTTAGCGTAAATCGCGGCGGCGAACGTGCCGCAATAAGCATCGCCCGCGCCGGTCGTATCAATGACTTTTTCAAGCTGGATGGCGGGAACGGTGATGATTTCCCCGTCTTTGGAACAGGCGACCGCGCCTTTTTCGCTGCGGGTGACGATGCAGGTCAGGTTGCCGGCGCGTGACAGGGCTTGTGCCAGCGTTTCTTCGTTATGGTCGGTTTTCAGGCCGAGCATGGCGGCAAGCTGTCGCGCCTCAAGGCCATTGACGATCAGATAATCGAGCTTTTCCAGCGCGCTTTGCGGCAAACGGATGGCCGGGGCAAGGTTCAGGATGGTGGTGACGCCATGAGCGTGAGCGCGCTCGATCAAGGTGATTGTCTCTGCGACAGGCAGTTCCATCTGCATCAGGATGAGATTGTTCGGTAACAGGATTTCATCCGGTATCTGGTCGGCCTTGGCCTTCCCGTTGGCACCGGCGGCAACGACAATCTGGTTGTTGCCATGTTTGTCGGTGATGATGGTTGCGCAGCCGGTTTTAAGCTCCGGATCTTCGGCAACGCCGGTGGTCATGACGCCGTCGCGGCGCAGGTGGCGGAGCATCCGCAGGGCCGGTCCGTCATCGCCAACACAGCCGACCAGCGCGACTTTTTCGCCCATTCGCGCCGCCGCCAGCGCCTGATTTGCGCCTTTGCCGCCGGAGGTTATTTCGTATTTATCGCATAAAATTGTTTCTCCGGGCTGCGGCAGCTTGTCTGCCGGGAAGACCATGTCCATATTAATAGAGCCGAAAACAATGATCATATGCCTGCCCTTTTTGAAAATTGATTAAAATCAAAAGCTGCTTGCCCCTGCTTCCTTTAGACTATATTAAAAGCGGGAACGGATACACCATTATACACTATTTACTGAAGTTGCTGAGTTGTCGGAGAGGGTGTCGATTATGGATTACAACGGATTTTTCGCAGATCGAGTTGACGATTTGAAGAAGGAAGGCCGCTATCGCACCTTTGCTACGCTTGAGCGTATTGTCGGCAAATTTCCCAAGGCCCTTTATCACGCCCCTGACGGCAGCGCGCGCGAAGTCACGATCTGGTGCAGTAACGATTATCTCGGTATGGGGCAGAACCCGGTCGTTCTTGACGCGATGAAGGCGGCGATTGACCGTTCCGGCGCCGGGGCAGGCGGGACGCGCAATATTTCCGGTACGACTCGCTATCACGTGGAGCTGGAAGACAGCCTTGCCGATCTTCACCAGAAAGAGGCTGCTCTGGTCTTTTCCTCCGGTTATGTTGCCAATGAAGGCGCGCTGAGCACGCTGGCCAAGCTGATGCCGGGCTGTATCGTGTTTTCCGATGCGCTGAACCATGCGTCAATGATCCATGGTATGAAAAGCGGCGGCGCGGAAAAGCGTATTTACCGCCATAATGACGTCGAGCATCTTGAAGAACTTCTGAAAGCCGCTGATCCGAAAGCGCCAAAGATCGTCGCCTTTGAATCTGTCTATTCGATGGAAGGTGACATTTGCCCGATGAAGGAGATCATCGAGCTGGCCGAACAATATGGCGCGCTGACTTATCTGGACGAAGTGCACGCTGTCGGGCTTTACGGCCCGCGCGGCGCAGGCGTTGCCGAAGAGCGCGGTCTGATGGACCGGATCGATATTATTGAAGGGACGTTTGGCAAGGGCTTTGGCCTGATGGGCGGCTATATTGCCGGTCGCCGTGAAACCATCGATGCGATCCGCTGCTATGCGTCCGGCTTTATCTTTACGACTTCGCTGCCGCCTGCCGTGCTGGCCGGTGCGCGGGCGAGTGTCGAGTATCTGAAAGTGTCTGACATAGAGCGCCAGCGCCAGCGCCGCAATGTGCGCCGCCTCAAGGACAAGCTGGAAGCCGCCAACATGCCCTATATGCAGGGTGAGAGCCATATCGTGCCGCTGGTTGTCGGTGAAGCGAGCTGTTGCAAGATGGTGACGGATATGTTGATGGATCGCTATGACGTTTATGTCCAGCCGATCAACTACCCGACCGTGCCGCGCGGGACGGAGCGTCTGCGTCTGACCGCGACCGCTGCGCACAGTATCGAGCAGGTCGATTATATGGCGTCTGTGCTTGAATCGCTATGGCATGAAAACCACGTCTTCCAGTACGCGGCGGCCTAGTTTTACATTTAAATCTTTAGAGTCCGAAATTTCCGGCCCAGCGTTCGGCGCGGCCGAGATATTTGTCGAGTGCCGCCATGGTCTTGCCCATGTCGGGGCTTTCGTCGTTTTTCCAGACCCGCAATGTTTTGATATAAAGGCCGCTTAACCCGGCGACCTTGATCGCGCCTTTGACGCCGCCTGTGTCTGCGCCTGCGGCTTCGAGCATCCAGCTCATCGAGCGGCCAAGATGCGGCAGGCTGATCACGGCCTGTTTCGGGTCATAGCAGAAAGATTTAATGATCGACGTGACGCCGGCGCGGTTTTCGTTCAACACGTCAAAACGCTCCATCAACAGGTCAAACAGCCGGTCGCGAATGCTCAGCCCGCTATCCGGCCCGCTGGCGGCTTCAAGGACGCGGCGGTCGATCATGCGGCCATAGGCGGCGAGAATGTCAAAGCGGTCTTCAATATGGTCGAACAGTTCTGCAAGGGGGATTTCCGCCCGCGCCGCGATATCGGCAAGGCTGATCCCGTCCCAGCTGCGTTCCGCGGCAAGGTCCAGCGCGGCGGTAACTGCTTGTTCTTTTATGTTTTTCGCGTCTTTCTTTGACATATTGTCTCTTTTCCGGCTATTCCTACTTTAGAAGTAAGTGCGCAGGCCAAGAATAGCAAATTGAAAAATATTAAAAAAGCCGCTTAAAGGATTACAAGAATGGGATTATTGCAAAAAATCTTTGGCAAAAAACGCAAGCCTGTAGGCTTGTTTGTTTTGGGCGGTAGGCTTGCCGAAAATCTGGCCGCTGCCGATGAAGCCTATACTGCCGGTCAGGGAAAGAAGGCTGGACAGAATGTTTATCACGGCGCGAATGCCGATCTGGCACCGGAAGATGTGCCGGGCAAGGAGATTGCCCGCGCGGAAATTTTGCTGCTGGAGGGAACGTTGTTTGATGATATGTCGGCGCAGCGTGCCTTTATGAAGGCGGCGCAATACGCGCAAATGGCAAAAGCGCGGGTCGCTTTTGCCCTGCCGGATGAGGATTTTATTGCGCGCAACCATGGTGATCTTATGCAGTTTGCCGACAGCTATGCCGATATTCTGGTTGGCAGCGAGGCACAGATCAAAGCCTTTACCCTGAAGGACACGTTCGCTGAGGCCATGAAGGAGGCCGCGCAACATTGCGATACGCTGGTACTGTCCGGCGGCAGCGAGGGCGGCACGATTGTCGATCAGCGCACGATCTATGATGTCTCTGCGCCCGCGCTGGAGAAAATTGAGGATACTCGCGGGGCGAGGGATGTATTTTTCGGTGGTGTGCTTTATGGTCTTTCGCAGGAGATGACGCCAAGCGAGGCGGGCGATTTAGGGGCGAAAGCCGTTGAAAAAATGACCGGCCAAAATGGCGCGCATTCTTCCGATAAAAAATATTCTGACCCTATGCCTTAAGTGGAGACCTTTATGTCTGAACCTGTTTACGATCTTCTCGCCATTGGAAACGCCCTTGTCGATGTTCTTGCCCATGCTTCTGATGAGTTTATCGACGAGCAGAACAAGGCGCATGGCATGGTTAAAGGCTCCATGACCCTGATTGACGAGCCGCGCGCTGTCGAGCTGTATGGCGCGATGAATGCCGGTGTTGAAAGCTCCGGCGGGTCTGCCGGGAACACGATGGCGGGTTTTGCTTCTTTCGGTGGCAAGGGCGCATATATCGGCAAGGTCGCCGATGACCAGCTTGGCGAAGTTTTTCGCCACGATATGAAAGCGCAGGGTGTAAAGCATGACACTGTGCCGCTGGCAATCGGCGCGCCGACCGGGCGCTGCCTGATCCTTGTGACGCCGGACGGCCAGCGCACCATGAACACTTTCCTCGGCGCTTCGGTCGAGCTTGGCCCGGATGATGTCGACCCTGATCTGGTAGCTTCTGCAAAGATCACGTATCTGGAAGGGTATTTGTTTGACAGGCCGCAGGCAAAGCAGGCCTTTATCAAGGCTGGCGAGATCGCCCATGCTGCCGGGCATCGCGTTTCGCTGACCCTGTCTGATCCGTTCTGTGTTGATCGTCACCGCGCTGATTTCCTCGATCTGGTAGAAAATCACGTTGATATTCTGTTCGCCAATGAAGATGAAATCATGTCGCTTTATGAGGTCGATACGTTCGAACAGGCCGCGAAAATTGTCGCCGGTAAGTGCGAGATTGCCGCGCTGACCCGTAGTGAAAAAGGTTCGGTGATTATTGCGGGTGACGAGTTCATCGAAATTCCGGCAGACACATCGGTCAAGGTTGTCGATACCACCGGTGCGGGCGACCAGTATGCCGCCGGTTTCCTGTATGGCTTTACGCAAGGCATGGATCTGCGTACTTGCGGCGCGCTGGGCACCTTGTCTGCGACCGAAGTCATCAGCCACATGGGGCCGCGCCCGGAAATGGACTATGCCGATCTGATCAAGAAGGCGAAAGCGGCTTAATAGCGGGTGTGCCGGAGCCGTTCCGGTTTGCTTGCAGGGCGGTGAAGAAATCTTGTGAGCTGGTCAGGATAATGCCGTCTTTGACCATCTCTTCTTTGATGGCGCGTTTGCCTTCGCTGTAGGTGCCGTCCGTCAGGATGATTGTCTGATAGCCGTTCTTTTGCGCGTCCCTTGCTGTTGCCCGAACGCAGCAGCCAAAGGCAAAACCCGTCAGGACGACCAGCTTGATATGATTGGCCTGTAAGTGTGCGTTAATGTCGCTGCCTTCAAAGGCGGAGGCTTCTGTTTTTCGAATAACAGGATCGCCGGGCAGGGGCTTTACTTCACAAAATGCTTCGCCGCCGACAGGCATGCCGGCTTCATTTGTCTTCTGGCTGAAATGTACCCAGTAATTTGTCATTCCGGCCTTGCGGAATGCCGGGGTGATTGTTTCCGCGATATGGGCGGCAATGTCAGGCGCAGTAAAAATATTCTGAACGTCGATGCAAAGATGAGCGCAGTTTTCAGCAGTGACCGCCGCTTTGTTAAAAAGGGCGCTCAGCTCGCAAAGCGGCGTGTTTAGGTTTGCATCTGACATCGCGGCAAAGTACATTAATTTACATATTGCGTCAAATGAATTGGTGATGCCGCGGGGCGTGGAAACGTGGCAAGAGGGCCTTGTTGTTGCTTAAGGCCGGGTTTGTAATGCGGTGATAAGGTTGTTGCTGTCGGTGAAAATGACGCCTTTCTGGGCAAGTTCATCGCGCATGTCTTCGCGGGTCAGGGTGTAAACGCCGTCATTCAGCACGGCGACTTTGTATTGTTTTTGCAGGGCGCTTTCCACGGTTTTGGCAACGCAGCAGCCGAAGGCAAAGCCGCTGACGATGACCAGCTTCGTGCCGCGTTCTTGCAGGTCGTTATGCAGGTTTGTATGAATGAAGGCCGAGGCGCGCGGTTTCCTGATGATTTTCTCTCCGGGCAGGGGCTTTACCTGGCAAAACTCATACTCGCCTGCCGGCATGTTGTTCTCGTCAAGCTGGCGACTTAGGTGGATCCAGTAATTCGGGATGCCGGCGGCGCGAAAAGCCGGGGCGATATTATCTGCGATATGCCGGGCAACGTCCCATACCGCGTATATTTTTTGAACGTCGATGCACAGGTGAACGCAGTCCGTATGGGCTATGGCGGCCTCGTTAAACTGCCTTGCCAGATTGCTTACGGCCAGATCGTTTGTGGCTTTGTTTTTACCGTTAAAAGACATGGCGCATCATATAAAATGACGCGCCATTATGTCAATTTAAAGTGGTCGCTTCCAGAGGGCTTACGCCGCCAGGCCGCGCTCCATGAAAACGCTCATCCGTTTGGCGACTTTGGCCGGATCGGGCACGGGCTCGCCTTGAATGATGCGCGCCTGATCAAGTAGCAGCCATGCAGCGTCGCTCAGGGATTCGCTGCCGGCGTCGGCTTCTGCGATGGCGGCGAGGCGCTTGATCAGCATGTGGTCGGGGTTGATCTCCAGTACACGCTTGGATTGACCCTCATATTTCTGGTGGATGCGCAGCACGCGCTCCATTCGCAGATCGACCTCGTTATCGGCGGCGATCAGGCAGACAGGGGAGTCGGTCAGGCGTTTGGACAGGCGCACCATGCCGACTTCGTCCTTCAGTGTCTCGGAAACCAGTTCACGCAGGCGCAATATAGCAGGATCTTTGCTTTCTTCCTTATCGTCTTGTTTTTCTTCGTTTTTGTCTTTTTCGAAACGATCAAGATCGATATCGCCTTTGGTGACGGATTTGAACGGTTTGCCGTCATAATCGATCACGGTCTGGAGCCAGAAATCATCGATCGTGTCGGTGAAGAACAGAACCTCAAGCCCGCGCTTTTTAAAGCCTTCGAGCTGCGGGCTGTTTTTAAGGGTCTCTAGGTTTTCGCCGCTAATGTAATAGATCGTGTCCTGATCTTCTTTCATGCGGGAAACGTAATCAGCCAAAGAGGTTAGCTCGCCCTCTTCATGTGTTGAGTAAAAGTGCGCGACCTTTAGCAAGGCGTCGCGGTGCTCGAACGCATCATAGAGGCCTTCTTTGACAACGGCGCCGAACTGGCCCCAGAAGGTGGTAAAAGCGACTTTATCGTTCGCGGCCATCTTGGCGAGGTCGCCAAGGACGCGCTTGGCGATGTTGTTGCGGATCTTGGCGATCAGCGGGTTATGCTGCAGGGTTTCGCGGCTAATGTTCAGCGGCAAATCTTCGCTGTCAACAACGCCGCGCAGGAAGCGCAGCCACGGGTAAATCAGCCCTTCGCAATTATCGGTGATAAAGACGCGTTTGACATACAGGCGCACGGCGTGGGAGCGCTGCGGGTCGTAGAGATCGAACGGGCGCATGGTCGGGGTGTAAAGCAGGGCGGTATATTCAATCTTGCCCTCGGCCTTCCAGTGGCTGGTCAGCAGCGGCACATCGACGCCGTAACCAATATGGCGGAAAAACTCGATATGCTGGTCTTCGGTAATCTCGTCCTTGGGCCGCATCCACAGCGCGGTCACCGAGTTTACAGGCTTTTCTGCTTCTTCTTCGCCGTTATCTGCCTCGCCGAGATAGATCGGGAAGTTTATGTGGTCGGAATAGGTTTCGATGACGTGCTTGAGCTTTTCGTCGATCAAATAGTCGCTGGCATCATCGTTGATGTGCAGCATGATCGCGGTGCCGCGCTCGCCCATAAGCTGCTTGGCTTCTTTATCGGTGGCTTCGCGCACGGTAAAGCCGGTTTTACCGTCTGACTCCCAGTGCCATGCGGTGTCCTCGCCAGCCTTGCGGCTGATAACCTCGACGCGGTCAGCGACCATGAAGCAGGCGTAAAAGCCGACGCCAAACTGGCCGATCAGATTGACCTTGTCCTTGCTGTCCTGCGCGTCGCCGATTTTTTCCATCAGGGCGGCGGTGCCGGATTTGGCGATAGTGCCGAGATTGTCGATCAGCTCTTCGCGGTTCATGCCGATGCCGTTATCGATGACGTTCAGGGTGCGGTCTGTGGTGTCCTTGAAAACGCGGACTTTAAAGTCCGGGTCGTCTTTGGCGAGGTCGGGGCTCATGACGGCCTCGTAGCGCAGCTTGTCGCAGGCGTCGGAAGCGTTGGAGATCAGCTCGCGCAGGAAGACATCGCGGTTGGAATAAAGCGCGTGTGCGACAATATCCAGCAAGCGTGAAACATCAGCGCCAAAATTCATTTTTTCCGTGGTCATGTATCTACTCCCAAAGCTTTCTTCTGTTCCTGCCGCTCATAAAAACCGCCTCGCTAACAGAATGAGCGGACAGTAACGGCAGTGAACGGGTGATTTCCCCTAATATATGGCCCAAAAACGGCTGCGTTTCAAGGAAACAACATGCCTTTATCCCAGCCTGAATCGGTGTGCGTGTAGGTCAGGCGGGTATGCAGGCGGTGTGCGCCTTCGTGCCAGAATTCAAAACGCTTCGGGACAATGCGGTAGCCTCCCCAGTGGACGGGACGCGGGATGGTCTTGCCGTCGGCATATTGCCCGCTTGTCTGGGCAACGGCTTCTTCGAGCGCGGCGCGGC
>CBDUPU010000017.1:0-18757 GCA_965369185.1 uncultured Rhodospirillales bacterium | reverse complement strand
GTCATCATCAGACCGCCCATCGGGTGCGGCACGACCAGCATCCGCAGGGCGCTGCCGTCGGGCAGGTATAGCATTTCATCATGCGGCGCAATCAGGCTGGTAAACATGTTCAGCCAGCCCTGCTTGTACTTTTTGAAATCGGCCTGTTCCGGCAAGCGGCGATTTTCACGCAGTTTTTCCATGAGATCGCCTAGCCGCGGCTTGGTGTTAAGGTAGGCATCTTCAAGGTGCCAGAGCTGGCTGAAGGCGGAGTTATAAAACTCAAGACGCTGGCCGGCATCGAAGATACCAATGGCGGTTCCGAGCTGTTCCAGCAATTCATTATGGGCGGTCGTATAGCGTTTTTGCTCTGTCTCCAGCTCCTCCTCGCGAGTAACATCGCGGGCGCTGCCAAGGGTCATGCCTGCCGCGGCAAGCGGAATTTCCTGAACATCCAGAAGTCGGCGGCTGCCAGCAAGAATTATGTGACCGCGTGCCGTTTCGGTCTTACCTTGATCTAAAGCGGTTTGCGCGAGCAGCTTACCGGCTTTTTTGGCGGATTTAAGCGGTAATTCTCGCTGTTCGGCAATGACGGTCGCGGGCGAGGCATCGACGGCCTGAGCGTAGGCGCGGTTGCACCATGTGATTTCTGTTTGGGTATTTCGCATCCATAAAGGATTTGGCAGCTGGTCTAAGGCGGCTTGAAGGCGATCGCGCTCGTCTTCGGTTTTATTCTGAAGCGCTTCCTTTTCGCGTTTGGCTGTGATTTCCGCGGTGATGTCGTCGATCCAGAGTATGTCAAATTGCTGGGTTGCATCCGGGTCACGGCCGCGTGCGCCGGAAAGCTTGAATGTCCTGTCGCGGGCGGCATTTTGTACGGTCAGTGTAAAGGGCTCTTCCTTTTCCTGCAGGCGCGTATAGAAACCGTCCAGCGCTGCAGCGTCCGCAGGATAAAGCTGGTTCTGGATATCCATCAGGGTTTTGATTTCGGACAGGCCAAGCAGGCGGCAGAAGCCTTCGCTATAGGCCAGAGTCGCGTCTGGTCCGAAGCCGCAATACTCCCCCGGCACGGCATCAAGAAAAGCTTCTAGCCGCGCTTTTTCGGCGCGCAAAGAACCGCCGGCCACATTGGCCAGCGTGTTCATCCAGCCTGCTTTTTGCCGGGACGCTCTGTTTTGATCAACACTCACTGTTATTAGTTTAATGCGAGTGGGCTAACAGGACAAGCGGTTAGCGGTGCGGAGCCGGAAAAGAAGGGGAGAGCGGCGGCGGTTTGCCTTCGCTGCTGAAATCATGCATTAGCCTGGCGTCATAAAGGTCGGGGCGTTGCTTTAGAAAATCGTTAATGGCTGCCCCTTGTGCAATATCGCCGCGTTTTACGGCAAGCAGATATTGGTACGATACGATATAAGCGCACTGTTTGTGCAGTTGCTTGGGTGTCGGAAAGCCAGGATTGCGGCTGACGCGCATATTGTCTTTCAAGTCTTGCAGCTTGACGTCGATACTGTCCTGATTAAGAGAGCAGCGGCGGATAAAGTCGAAATAATATTCGTTATTGCGTTTTGTAACGCCATCGACGCCGTTAACGACTCGCTCTGAAAACCCGACTTTACGCAAATCGTCGAGAGTCCATTCAGAATCTTCGATGACATCGTGCAGTATGCCGATGACCATTTTTGTGCGTGACTGGGTGTTGCTCAGGCCGACGGTCAGATAGTGCAGGTCGTAATCCAGCCCGTCCCATGTTTTCTTGCCGTGCAGGGCAACGGAAGCAATGAACAAGGCAACATTCAGCTCTGGCTGCTCGGTTTCGGGAGAGCGCAGAATAAGGTCGATGGCTTGTTTTTTGGGCATCAGCCCGCTTGCTTTTGACATGCGCATTTTATTACAGGATTATGGTAATAAAGTCAAAAAATAAAAAACCCGGCAAGTCTTTAAACGGCCTGCCGGGTTATTATAAAGTCTCTATAGCTTAGTAGCGGTATGCATCCGATTTGTACGGGCCAGCAACATCAACGCCAATATAGTCGGCTTGCTCTTTACTCAGTTTGCTCAGCTTGACGCCAAGTTTTTCGAGGTGCAAGCGGGCGACCTTCTCATCGAGATGCTTGGGCAGCACATATACCTTGTTTTCGTAGTTCTCATGGTTCTTCCACAGCTCGATCTGGGCAAGCGTCTGGTTGGTGAAAGACGCGCTCATTACAAAGCTGGGGTGACCGGTTGCGCAGCCAAGGTTGACCAAACGGCCTTCGGCGAGCAGGATGATGCGCTTGCCGTCCGGGAACTCAACTTCGTCAACTTGCGGCTTAACATTGTGCCATTTCAGGTTACGAAGGGGCTCTGTCTGGATCTCGTTATCAAAGTGGCCGATATTACAGACAATGGCGCGGTCCTTCATTGCGCGCATGTGGTCCATGGTGATGATGTCTTTGTTGCCGGTGGTGGTCACAAAAATGTCAGCGCGCGGTGCTGCGTCTTCCATCGTGACAACTTCATAGCCTTCCATGGCTGCCTGCAAGGCGCAGATCGGATCGATTTCTGTGACCAGAACGCGAACGCCCTGTGAAGACAGGGATTCGGCGGAGCCTTTGCCAACATCGCCATAACCGGCAACAACGGCGACCTTGCCGGCCATCATGACGTCTGTTGCGCGGCGGATACCGTCAACCAGCGATTCGCGGCAGCCATATTTATTGTCGAACTTCGACTTTGTGACCGAGTCATTGACGTTGATTGCCGGGCAAAGCAATTTGCCTTTGCGCTCCATTTCATAAAGACGCAGGACGCCGGTTGTTGTCTCTTCGGAGATACCTTTAATGTCTTCGAAATATTGCGGGTATTTGTCATGCATGATCATGGTGAGGTCGCCACCATCATCAAGAATCATATTCGGAACCCAGCCATTCGGGCCATGGATGGTTTGTTCGATGCACCAGTCATATTCTTCTTCGGTTTCGCCTTTCCATGCAAAAACAGGCGTGCCGGCGGCGGCAACAGCCGCAGCGGCGTGGTCTTGCGTCGAGAAGATGTTACAGGAGCTCCAGCGGACCTCGGCGCCGAGCGCTTGCAGCGTCTCGATCAATACAGCGGTCTGGATGGTCATGTGCAGGCATCCTGCAATGCGCGCGCCCTTAAGCGGCTGGCTCGGGCCGTATTCTTCACGGGTTGCCATCAGGCCGGGCATTTCGGTCTCGGCAATGGTGATTTCCTTGCGGCCCCAATCGGCGAGGCTAATGTCTTTTACTTTGTAGTCGTTTTCCACGGCTTTTGGTTCCGCTGTCATTGGTGATTCTCCTGAAATCGGCTAATTTACGTATTTAGAGAATATTAATCTCTGTCTGGCAAAAATTAAGGGCTATTGGCCGAAAATACAAGGGTTTCCGAAGTTTTGCGGCGTAAAAAGACAATTTATGAGGGGGAGTGCGATGGGGTTTGACGATTTTAACCACATTACGGCGAAAAAAGCATATACGTACCGGCGCAACCCGCTGCATGAGTACTCTTTTGTTATTCTGAAACAGGCCGAAGACAGTGGCCCGTATGAACCGGTTGGCGACTACACTGTTCTGGATGAACATGAAGACCATGCGCTGTCAGAAAAAAAGGTTATGAACCTTGTTGCTTTGATGAATGACAGCGAGGAGCTGATCGATTTGCGGGAGCAGAGCGAGACGCGGCTGCTTTATTACCGCGCTCCGTCCGAGGTGCCGGGCAAGACGCGGATTGTTTTTTATGCGCTCGGGGAAAAGGGCGTTTCAACTGAAAATGCCGTATTGTCTCTGGAAGAGGAGTGTGAAGATGCTTAGTCTTACAAAAATCCAAAAGGCCTGCGAACAGGCGTCGAATCCGGACATTGGTATAAAGCGTGACCTGCATACCCAGAACGCGCCGCCTTCTCATAAAAGTCCGAAGCCTTCATAAAATTGTTGTGATTGTGCCGTTAGAGTAATGCTGACACTACTAGCGGTCGATGTCGCGATGAAGGGCGCTCGCTTTAAAACCCTGGTTTTCAATCCACGGCTTTAGTTTTTCTACGGTATAGACAGACCGGTGGCGACCGCCGGTACAGCCAATTGCGATTGTCAGGTAGCTTTTTCCTTCCGCTTCGTAGCGCGGAAATAAGGGCGCTAGCATATCCTGAAAGCGTGTCAAAAACGGTTCAAAGTCCTCGTCCTGCTCTATATAGCGCCCGACTGCGCCGTCCTGGCCTGTCAAAGGCTTTAGTTCCGGCACCCAGTGCGGGTTTTGCAGGAACCTGATGTCCATGACAATATCAGCTTCACGGGGCGTACCGTATTTATAGCCAAACGACATCAGGCTAACGGTTAGCGTGTTATGTCCTTCGAATCCGAAACGGTCTTCCAGGACGTGACGCAGCTCATGAACCGAAAGCATAGAGGTGTCTATGACCTCATCGGCCTTTTCTTTCAAGCTATACAGCCATTCCTGCTCTCTTTTTATGCCTGCGCTGGCTGGGCGGTCGGTGGCGAGCGGGTGTCTGCGGCGGGTCTCGGTGAACCGTTTTTGCAGTATTGCCTCGTCGGCTGTGATAAAAGCGAGTTTGGCTCCCAAAGCCTTTGTCGTGGCCAGAACCGCGTCCGGGTCAAAGCCGCGTGTGCGCGTGTCAATGCCGATAGCGACGGGCCGTTTTTGCTCCGTTATGTCATCTAGCAGGGGTTCGGCCAGCGCAAGCGGAAAATTGTCAAAAACCTCGTACCCCATATCTTCGAGATGTTTCAGCGAAGAGGACATACCGGCGCCGGAAAGGCCGGTCACGATCAGGGGCTGGTGTTTGTGCTTTTTCATCGCGACAAGCATAACGTTTTCGCGGCGAAAGACCAGCCCTGAAAATTAGAGTGGTTAGCCGGTACGGTCGAGGATGACGGTAAAGCATGCGCCCTTTACATTGCCGTCTTCAATAATGTTTTCTGCGTAAATCTCGCCGCCATGGGCGGTAATGATTTGTTTGGCGATTGACAGGCCGAGGCCGGAATGGCTGCCGTAGGCCTCGTCTTTGGGACGCTCAGAATAAAAACGCTCAAAAATGTCTTCGAGCTTGTTTTCAGGAACTCCCGGCCCCTCATCCTCTACTTCGACGGTAATATGTTTGCGGCCCGGTAAAATGCGGACAGTAACGATACCGCCAGGCGGGGAAAAAGAGCGCGCGTTGCCGATAAGATTTTCAAATACTTGCGCCAGCCGGCCTTCATTGCCGCGGATGATGGCCTTTTTATTACGGGGCATCTCCAGCCTTACCGGCCCGTTTTCGTCAGATTCGCCTTTACGCTTTAACGGTTCCTGATGGGCATCGACAAGATTTTGCAGCAGTTTACCCAGATCGACCGTGGTTATTTCGTCGCGAGACAGTTCGGCGTCCAGCCGTGATGCATTTGAAATATCGCTGATCAGGCGGTCTAGACGCTGGACGTCGTGCTGGATGATGTCCATCAGCCTCTCGCGGTCCTTGGCATTTTTGACTTTGGCGGCGGTCTCTACGGCGCTTCGCAGCGAGGTTAGGGGGTTTTTTATTTCGTGCGCGACATCGGCGGCAAAACGCTCAATCGTGTCCATGCGGTCCCATAATGCTTGTGTCATATGGCGCAGCGCCATGGAAAGCTCGCCGATTTCGTCGTGGCGGTGGCTTAGATCGGGAATATTTACGTTTCGGTCTTTACTCTGACGCACTTTTTCAGCGGCAATAGCAAGGCGTTTTAGCGGTCTTCCGATAATGCCGGCGAGATAAATTGACAGAAAAATGGTCAGGCTGAGTGCGGCAAGCGTCGCGGTGAGGACGTCAAAGCGGACGCGGTCCATACCTATATCGATATCGCGGCCATTATTAGTTAGCAGGACAACGCCGACAACCCGTCCACTTTCAAAAAGCGGTGCAGCGGCGGTCAAGATGACACGGTTTGATCCGTCTTGCCACGCCGTCGCGCTGACTTTGCCGTTTAGGGCTTTCCTAACGTCATCATAGGACGCAGGCGTCTGGTCGTCATTTAGCGGCAGGGGCGGCAATACGGTCTTGGTCGGCAGCAGTTCAAGCAGGTTGGTGCCAAGATACGCGATCACTTCAGAGATACCGAAATTTTCTTCGGGGTCTTCTAACGGCGTAATCTGGACGATGCCGCCGGGGCCAATGAGCTTTTGTGAATCGCCGATCAGGTTGCCGTTAATGTCGTACAGGCGAATATGGGTGTCTTGACGGCCTTCGACCAGCTTGCGCATGGTGCGGCGCGCTTGTTCCGGGATCAGGCCGATGCCGTCCTCCGGGCCTTCAATGGCGATGGCGAAATTCTGGGCGCGCTCTTGCAGTGTTTTAAGGTTTTCATTGATCAGGTTTTCCTGATAGCGGCCAAGAGATAGCAGCCCGACAACGAGCACCAGAAGCGGCAGAACATTTACCGAGAGTATGCGCAGCGTCAGGCCGCCTGCGCGGCTACCGCTGTTTTTACCGGCAGGAGTGCTGCCGGGGCTATTCTTCTTTATATTTGTATCCGACACCATAAAGCGTTTCGATCTGAGCGAAGTCGGGATCGATATCTCTGAATTTCTTCCGAACCCGTTTGATGTGAGAATCGATGGTACGATCATCGACATAGATATTTTCACCATAAGCCATATCAATCAACTGGTCACGGTTTTTGACAATGCCGGGGCGCTGGGCGAGCGCTTTGAGCAATAGATACTCGGTTACAGTCAGGCTTACCTGCTGGCCTTTCCAGCTGCAAATATGGCGATCATCATCAAGAACCAGGTTGCCGCGCACGGTCTTTGCGCTTTTGTCTTGCTTGGTACTTAGCTCTTTGCGCAGCGCTTCACGGCGCAGCAGCGCGCGGATGCGCTCTATAAGAAGGCGCTGGGAAAAAGGTTTGGTAATGTAATCATCCGCGCCCATGCGCAGGCCGATCACTTCGTCAATTTCGTCATCTTTCGAGGTCAGGAAAATGACCGGCAGGGCGGAGCTTTCCCTGATTTTGGTCAGAACCTCCATCCCGTCCATACGCGGCATCTTGATATCCAGCACGACAAGATCCGGCGGGGTGGCGGTAATGCCTTTGAACCCTTCTTCGCCGTCATTGTAGGTCGTCACATTAAAGCCTTCCGCTTCAAGCGCCATGGAAACGGAGGTCAGGATATTGCGGTCATCATCTACGAGCGCGATTTTCTGGGTCATGGCTTTTGCTTCTTTTCTTCTTTTTCAATGATTTATTATCGAACAGATATGGTTACTAAATTCGAAAAAAGGCAAATCTATGGGCAAAAAATGGATTTTCAGAGGCCTGCTTCTCATAGTTTAACACAGAGATGCGCAAGGCAAGTACTGCAAAGCTTTAATCTTCAAGAAAGCGGCCGATAAAGGTTCAGCGCCATGCCGGCGAGATAAAGTGAACCGGTAACAAGAATCCTGCTGTCTGGCGCATTATCCGTAATGTTTAGCGCCTTATGGATATCCGGCTCGAAGGTGGTTTGCGTGTCACTTTGGGGGGGTGTTGCACCGGCTATGAATCGTGCCAGATCTTCGGGCGGGAAGGCTTTTTGTTCGCCCGGAACGGCGACGCAGGTTATTTTTGAGGTGTAGGGCAATAAAGGCCGGACAAAACCCAGCGGGTCTTTGGTCTTCATCATGCCAAGAATAAGGTGCAGTTTTTTGCCATCTTGCTCGGACCATAATTTGGCCTGTGCGCCGAGCGCCCTGCCGGCGCTTTCATTATGGCCGCCATCAAGCCATAGTTCGCATCCAGCGGGCAGGCCATCTGGGGACAGGCGTTGCAACCGGGCAGGCCATCGGACATTTTCCAGCCCTTTATCGACGGCCGTTTCGCTGATGATAAAACCGGCAGCGCGCAGGGCGGGCAGGCAGGCAAGGGCCGTGGCGGCATTATCAAGCTGGTGCGGGCCTGTCAGGCCGGAACGGCGGCCTTGTGCCGGGTTAGTCTTGATGAGCGGGACGCTGAGGCTGGCGGCTTTTTGCTCGAAAACGTCGATTGCCTCATCATATTCTTGCGGTGCAAGGATGCAGGGGCAGCCGGGTTTTAAAATCCCGGCTTTTTCGCCGGCGATCTGCGTCAGGGTGTTTCCCAAAAATTCCATGTGGTCATAGCCGATGCGGGCAATGATGCTGGCGAGCGGGGCTTCTATGACATTGGTGCAGTCGAGCCTGCCGCCAAGGCCGGTTTCTAGCAGCAGGACATCGGCCGGGTTCCGGGCAAAGGCGGCAAAGGCCAGTGCGGTGGTTATTTCAAAAAATGTGAGCGGCGCGCCGTTATTCAGGGCAAGTGTTTCATCAAGAATGGCTTCAAGCGCTTCATCGCCTATTTCCTGTCCTGCCAGTACAATGCGTTCATTAAAGCGCACGAGATGCGGTGAGCTGTAGACATGCACACGGTAGCCTGCCTGTTCGAGGATGGCGCGGAGCATGGCCATGACCGAGCCTTTGCCGTTCGTGCCGGCAATATGCAGGACGGGCGGCAGGGATTTATGCGGGTCGCCGAGCGCCTTGAGCAAGTTGAGATAAGGCGGGCGAAATCCGAGATCGACCGCCTTGTCGCGATGCAACGTATAGAGTGATAGCAGCTTGTCCTGCAGCGCTTTATTAGCGTGGGCGGCGTCAGAGGCGTACATTGCTATGCCTTAATCGCCTTTCGCCTTTAGGACTGCGCTGCTTTTTTAGTGGCACGGGGCTGGTTGGCGTTCGCAGGCTCTGCTGCTGCCTTGGCCTTTTTTACGCTCGCCATAGGGGCGTTGCCTTTTTTGCCGCCAGAGCCGCCATTTTTGCCTGATGCGCTGCCGTTCGTTTTATCGCTGCCATCTTTGCCGGCACGGTATTTGGTTTTTTTGTTCATCAGCAGCCCAAGAATGCGGATCAAGGTGCCGCGAAGCTCCTTGCGCGGAACGACCATATCCACCATGCCGTGATCAAGCAGATACTCGGCTGTCTGGAAGCCTTCGGGAAGGTCTTCGCGGATGGTTTCCTGAATAACGCGCTTGCCGGCAAAGCCGATGGTCGCGCCAGGCTCGGCGATGTGGATGTCGCCCACCATGGCGAATGATGCGCTGACGCCGCCCGTGGTCGGGTCGGTGAGCAGTACGATATAAGGCAAGCCCGCATCTTTGACCATTTCAGCAGCAATGATTGTGCGTGGCATCTGCATCAGCGAAATCATGCCTTCCTGCATACGGGCGCCGCCGGAGGTCGGGATAATGATCAGCGCAGCGTCTTTGCGTACGGCAGTTTCAGCGGCGGCAACAATGCCTTCGCCCATCGCCGCGCCCATTGAACCGCCCATAAAGGAGAAGTCGAGCGCCGCAATAACGGTCGGCTGCCCGCCGATGGTGCCGCTGGCAATAACAAGAGCATCCTGACGGTCGGTTTTGGCGCGGGATTCGCGCAGGCGGTCATTATATTTTTTGCGATCTTTGAACTTCAGCGGATCGAACGCGACTTTCGGCAGGCCTTGTTCTTTATATTTGCCTTCATCGAACAGGAGGGCAAGACGCTCATCGACGGCGATGCGCATGTGGTGGCCGCAGTGATAGCAGACATTCATATTTTCCGACAGGTCGCGATGGAACAACATGCCTTCGCATGTCGGGCATTTTTGCCATAGATTATCCGGTACCTCTTTTTGGTTTTCTACAAAAGAGCGTATCTTTGGGCGAATAAAATTTGTCAGCCAGTTCATACTCTATCCCGCTTTAATGAAAATGAAGGGCCATTTATCTCGTATTTGGCCCCTTAATGTCAAGCTGTCCCTGATGGCCGTTGCTCAGTGCGGCAGTGCGTCGGCAAGGTCGCGTACCTGGGCTGCGACATCCTGAACCGTTTTGACTCCCTCCGACACTTCGGCAATGGTCGAGACAATTGACGATCCAACGACGACTGCATCGCCAAGGCGGGCCATTTCTGCTGCGTCTTGCGGCGTTTTTATGCCAAATCCGATGGCGATCGGCAAATCGGTTTTTTTGCGCAGGTGATCCAGCCGTGGCCGCAGTTGCGCCACATTTGCACTGGCGGTTCCGGTGATGCCGGTGATGGATACATAGTAGAGAAAACCGCTTGCCCCCTTTAAAATAGTTTCCAGCCGGTCATCGTCTGTTGTCGGGGTGACGAGGCGGATGAGGTCAATGCCCGCCTCATGTGCCGGGCCGGAGAGCTCTTGCTCCTCCTCTGGCGGCAGGTCAACGATGATTAGTCCGTCAACGCCGGATTCCTTGGCGTCGGAGATGAAACGCTGCGTACCGTAAGTGTAAATTGGGTTGAAATATCCCATCAGAACGATTGGCGTTTGCGTGTCAGTGACGCGAAATGACCTGACCATTTCCAGCGTCTGAACCATGTTGGCATGGGCTTTTAGTGCCCGCTGTGAGGCTAATTGAATCGCCGGCCCGTCAGCCATCGGATCGCTGAACGGCATTCCTATTTCGATAATGTCTGCACCGTTTTTTGGCAGGTCATTAAGGATGGTCTGGCTGGTTTCACGGTCGGGATCGCCTGCCGTGATGAAGGTAACCAGCCCGGCCCTGTTTTGCTGTTTCAGGTCATGAAATCTTTTTGCAATTCTGTTCATCGCCGTCTGTTGCTCCCTCTGTGGAAGTAATAATGAAACTTTTCTGCCCCTCGCCAGTAGGTAGGGAAAACAACCATAAAAAGATAAAAACGAAATGAACAGGTTTTCTTTGCTTCTATATCTGGTTTTTTCCCTAATGTTCTTTGGTTTTGTAAATAGCCTTGATCCGGCGCATCCGCTGGTAGTGTCTGTGGCCCGTTCTGTAAGGCTGGTTAAAATCGATTCGGCGCTGGCCTATGCGGCCGTAAAAAAGCGTGTGACGGGGGAGGAGGACCATGCCGCGCTCGGGTCATTATATCTTGCCAAAGGCTGGATTGAAGGGCCGCATGTTTGGGAACGGGCGCGGCAGGCTTATTACCAAGGGGCACTGCACGGGGATGCGGAGGCGACATATGCCTATGCGATTATGAATTTGACGGGGATCGGCGGTGCCAAGGATGTTCCGGCCGCGATTGTTTATTTGAAGCGTGCCGCGGATAAGGGACATCGCAATGCCCATTGGCAACTTGGAAACCTGTATCTGTCGCCGGCGCTGTATAATGTCAATGAGGCGACCCGCTGGCTGGCGAGGGCTTTTGTGCTTGGCGACCGGCGTGCCTTTGCCCTTTTGGTGCTGATTAACCCGTCACGGACGCGCAATGCTTGAAGGCGAAGGCTTTGACGTCATTTTTGAAACATGCCATCCTCCCTTAAACAGGGAGAGTAAGAATAATGAAAAAAATGCAGTTTGAAGAAATCCTGCCTTATAAGGCGCAGGATTTGTACGATCTGGTGATGGACTTGCAGCGCTATCCGGAAATTTTCGATCATATTAAAAAGGTAGAAGAGCGTGATTGCGGCGACCATGCCAAGGAAGCCGTTGTAACGGTTGCAACCGGAATTATGGATTTTCGCTATCGTTGCCGGATTGAGGGTACGCCGCCGGGTAACATTACAATCACTTCGTCCGACAAGCCATTCAAGCACATGAAGGCGCAGTGGCACTTTATGCCACAACCGGACGGCCAGACCAAAGTGCGCTATGAAATGGAGTACAGCCTTGGTTTTGGACTGCTTTCCAGTCTGGCCGAGCGGGTCATGGGGCATCAGGTTGAAAAGACGCGCAGTCATTTGCGCGCCTATGTCTCCAAGAATTTGACGGAGGTGCCGCCGCCGCCGCCGCCTCCTGCGCCGTAGATGATTGGTGGCCGGCAGCCTTACAAAGTAACGCCGAGCCGTTCGGCGACGGTAAAGATGTCCTTATCACCGCGCCCACACATATTCATTACCAGAATATGATCTTTGGGCAGGGTCGGTGCGGTTTTTGCGACTTGTGCCAGCGCGTGAGAGGGCTCGAGAGCAGGAATGATCCCTTCCAGCTTGGAACATAGCTGGAAAGCCTCCAGAGCCTCCTCATCGGTGATGGCGACATATTCAACGCGGTCCTGATCTTTTAGCCAGGAATGCTCCGGCCCGATGCCGGGATAGTCAAGACCGGCAGAGATTGAATGCGCCTCGGTGATCTGGCCGTCATCATCTTGCAGCAAATAGGTACGGTTGCCATGAAGTACACCGGGTTTGCCGCCGCTTAGCGAGGCTGCGTGCTCGCCGCTTTCAATGCCGTGCCCTGCGGCCTCGACGCCTATCATGTGGACGGAAGGATCATCAAGGAACGGGTGGAACAGGCCGATCGCATTAGAGCCGCCGCCGATGCAGGCAACCAGCGTGTCGGGCAGACGGCCTTCGCGTTCGATCATCTGTTCGCGTAGTTCATTGCCGATGACGGATTGGAAATCGCGCACCATAGCGGGGTAGGGGTGCGGGCCTGCGGCGGTGCCGATAATGTAAAACGTGTCTTCGACATGGGCGACCCAGTCACGCAGGGCTTCGTTCATCGCGTCTTTCAAGGTGCCGGCGCCGGAGGTCACTGAGCGGATTTCTGCACCGAGCAGTTTCATGCGGAAAACATTCGGCTTCTGGCGCTCAATATCGGTCGCGCCCATAAATATGGTGCAGGGCATGTCGAACAGGGCACAGACGGTGGCTGTGGCAACGCCGTGCTGGCCTGCGCCGGTTTCGGCGATAATACGGGTTTTGCCCATGCGCTTGGCAAGAAGGATCTGGCCGAGGCAGTTATTGATCTTGTGCGCGCCAGTGTGGTTCAGCTCGTCGCGCTTGAAATAAACTTTGGCGCCGCCGAAATGCCTTGTTGTGGGCTCGGCAAAGTAGAGCGGGGACGGGCGGCCGACATAATCGCGCGCCAGTGTGTCGAACTGGCTCCAGAATGCCGGATCAGCTTTGGCGTCCTCATAGGCTTTCTCGACGCTCAAAATCAGGGGCATTAGAGTTTCGGCGACATAGCGTCCGCCATAGATACCGAAATGGCCGTTTTCGTCCGGCCCGGTGCGATAGGAGTTAACGCGTTTGGGTGCTGGTTCGGCCATGATTTTTTCCCTCTATAATCTTATTGGCTGTTAGGCTTTTTACCGCGCGGCTCTGACGGTTTCTATAAAATTCTTGATTTTAGCCGGGCTTTTTACGCCGGGCGCATCCTCGACACCGCTGGAAACATCGACCGCTTTGGGAGACAAGGCGGCCAGCGCCTGCGTAACATTGTCCGCATTCAGGCCGCCCGCGAGCATCCACGGCTTAAGGAAAAACATTCCCGAGAGCAAATTCCAGTCAAATGACTCGCCGCTGCCCCCCATTGCTTTATCTGATTTAGTGTCAAATAACAGCCAGTCACAGACTTTTTCGTAGGCAGGCACGTATTCCAGATCGGCTTTACTGGAAACGCGGATTGCTTTCATGACCGGCAGGCCGCACTGGCTCCTGATCGCCTGCACTTGCTCTGGTGTTTCGTTGCCGTGGAGCTGGAGCATGTCAAGGTCAGCGCATTCGAGGATTTTGGTAATTTCTGCGGGCGACGGATCGACGAACAGGCCGATATTCATTACCGTGGTCGGGGTCTTGTTTGTAAGGTAGCGGGCCGTCTCCGCGTCGATGGCGCGCGGCGATGAGGGATGAAAGACAAAGCCGAGATATTCTGCACCGGCATCGACTGCAGCTTCAAGCGCTTCGGCGGTGTTTATGCCGCAGATCTTGATCCCGGTCATGCCGCCAGCTTTTCAAGGCTTTGCAGAATGGACGTTGCGGCAGCGCCCGGATTGTCAGCGCCGGTGATCGGGCGGCCGATGACAAGGTGCGTTGCGCCTTTTTGAATCGCTTCTTCGGGGGTCATGACTCGTTTCTGGTCCCCTGCGGCGCTGCCAGCGGGGCGGATTCCCGGAACCATGAGGGTGAAATCAGGGCCGCATGTTTCGCGCAGCAGGGCGATTTCGCGGGCCGAACAGACTACGCCGTCAAGGCCGGCTTTTTGTGTCAGCTGGGCAAGCTGCGTGACCCGGTCTTCGACCTTTTCCTGAAAGCCAATATCGGACAGGGCGTCTTCATCCAGAGATGTCAGAATGGTGACGGCGAGAATTTTGGGCACCTTGCGGCCGGTTTTCTGGGCTTCGTCATAGAGCGCTTCCTTCGCTGCCTGCATCATGGCGAGGCCGCCGGATGCGTGGACATTGATATAATCGACCTCAAGCGCTGCAATGGCGCGCATTGCCCCGGCAACGGTGTTTGGGATGTCGTGATATTTCAGGTCGAGAAAGAGCGGCAGTTCTTCGTAATATTCCTTGATATTCTGGACGCCCTTGGGACCGAGTGCATTAAAGAATTCCAGCCCCAGCTTGATACCGCAGCCGGCCTTTTGCATCGCCGCAGCCAGTGCCATAGCGTGGTCCTGATCGGTCGTGTCGATTGCGCAGAAAACGGGCGGCATCGCTTTATTGACGGCGGTTTGCATGGGGACGACTCCTTTGCTCTAAATTGAAAGAGCAGGATAGCGTATTGCCACCCTGCCCGCAAACGGATCAGATCCGAAATTTAAGCTTTAGTTCTTGCTGCCGAAATTGCCGCTTGGCGTAACTTCATCTTCGTAGGAATCTTCGGCACCTTCACTGACATCTTCGCCGTTCAGGCGCTCGCGCAGCGCCTTGCCGGTCTTGAAGAAGGGCAGGCGTTTTGCTTCGACAAAGACGCTTTCGCCGGTGCGCGGGTTGCGGCCCATGCGGGCATCGCGTTCTTTGACGGAAAAAGCACCAAAGCCGCGCAGTTCCACCCGGTCGCCATCGGCAAGCGCTGCGGTAATTTCATCAAAAATCGTATCGACGATTTTTTCGACGTCACGCATATAAAGGTGCGGGTTACGCTCTGCGAGACGCTGGATAAGCTCGGATTTGGTCATGTCCTGCTCCTTGACATTACATACATATAGGTGCGGTCGTCCTTTAAAAAAAGGCCTTTGCACAACAACCACTTAATTAACGCTTATATATTCAGAATGCCTCATTCCGGCGGTGTTCGTCAAGCAAAAGTCATTGAACAAAAAGGATTTTTTGAAGCCGTAAAAGAAACCGGGCGCTTGATGAAAGCGCCCGGTTAAAATCGTTTCAGGATAAAAGAAGAGGCTTATTTCTCTTCTTTGTCGTCCTCGGCCTTTTTCGCGGTAGCCTTTTTCTTCGGCTTTTCTTCCGCTACGGCTTCTTCAGCGCCTTTTTCCTTGTTCAGGGCAGCACCGAGAATATCGCCAAGTGACGCGCCGCTCTCCGTCGAACCGAAGGTTTCAAGCGCTTGCTTGTCTTCGTCGATTTCGCGAGCCTTGATGGACAGAGACAGCTTGCGGCTCTTCTTATCCATGCTCAGAACCTTGGCATCGACTTTTTCGCCTACGGCAAAGCGGTCAGGACGCTGTTCGGAACGTTCGCGGGACAGGTCGATCTTCTTGATGAAGCCGGTCAGGCCTTCTTTGATCTCGACTTCGATACCACCGACATTAACTTCGGTGATCGTGCCGGTCACAACGGCGCCTTTGCGGATACCTTCGAATGCGCCTGCAAGCGGGTCATTGCTGAGCTGCTTGATGCCAAGAGCAACACGCTCTTTCTCAGGCTCGATTTCAAGGATCTTGACCTTAACGGTTTCGCCTTTCTTGAAGTCTTTCAGGGCGTCTTCGCTCTGGTCTTCCCAAGAGATGTCGGACAGGTGAACCATACCGTCGATTTCCTCGTCCAGACCAACGAACAGGCCAAACTCGGTGACGTTACGGACTTCGCCTTCCAGCTCTTCGCCAGCTTTATGGTCGATGGCGAATTTCTGCCATGGATTTTCCTGGGTCTGTTTGATGCCGAGGGAAATGCGACGCTTTTCCTCGTCAACTTCCAGAACCATGACTTCGATTTCCTGGGAAGTGGAGACGATTTTGCCCGGGTGGACGTTTTTCTTGGTCCAGGACATTTCAGAAACGTGGACCAGACCTTCGATGCCCGGCTCGAGCTCAACAAATGCGCCGTAATCAGCGATGTTGTTGACGACGCCGGTATAGGTGGTGCCAACGTTGTATTTCTTGGAAATACCTTCCCACGGATCGTTTTCAAGTTGCTTCATGCCCAGCGAAATGCGCTGGTTTTCTTCGTTGAAGCGGATAACCTGAACGTCCACGGTCTGGCCGACATGCAGAACCTCTGACGGGTGGTTGACCCGTTTCCAGGAAATGTCGGTGACGTGCAGCAGGCCGTCCACACCGCCGAGGTCGATAAAGGCCCCGTAATCGGTAATGTTCTTGACCACGCCCTGCAGAACCTGACCTTCTTTGAGGTTTTCCATGAGTTCGTTACGAACTTCCTCACGGCTTTCCTCAAGAACGGCGCGGCGGGAAACAACGATGTTGCCACGGCTGCGGTCCATTTTCAGAATGTGGAACGGCTGCGGTGTACCCATCAGCGGGGAAACGTCGCGAACCGGGCGAATATCGACCTGGGAACCGGGCAGGAATGCCACGGCGCCGCCGAGATCGACGGTAAACCCGCCTTTGACCCGGCCAAAGATAATGCCGGTGACGCGTTCGCCTTTTTCGTATTGTTTTTCGAGATCTGCCCATACTTCTTCGCGACGGGCTTTCTCACGGCTCAGTACGGTTTCACCGTTGCGGTTTTCCATCCGCTCGACGAATACCTCAACCTTGTCGCCGACTTTCACTTCCGGGTCTTCGCCGGGAACTGAAAATTCGCGCAGGTTTACGCGGCCTTCGGATTTGAGGCCAACGTCGATGATTGCAAAATCTTCGGTGATCCCGACGATTTTTCCTTCAACGACGCTTCCTTCGAAACTGTCTTTATCCTGCATGGATTCCTGCAGGAGGGCGGCAAACTCCAGGGAGTCGTCCTTATCTAGTAGGTTAGCGGCTATATGTGCCATGTGTTTTAGTCCTTTCAAGTATTTTGATAAGGCAGGGAACGCGCCGGCCAAAGGCCGTCAATAACACGCTGTACCTTTCAATGTCTCAGCTGATTTGCAGCTTGAATTACCCTGCTTTTTCAAAGCCTGCCGGGTGTTTCCGGGGCTTAGCGGGCCAGCTTTTCGCGGGCAAGGGCAAGGGCTTTATCAAGAACTTCGTCGATGCCCATGTTACTCGTATCGAGCAAAATCGCATCATCGGCGGGTTTCATGGGCGCTGTTTCGCGCCCGGCATCCCGCGCATCCCGTTCCTGCATATCCGCCAAAACGGCGTCATATTTAACGGAAAACCCCTTGGATTGCAACTCTTTATGACGTCTTTCGGCGCGAATCCGGGTCTTAGCGTCGATATATAGCTTAAGGCAGGCGTCCGGACAGACAATTGTGCCGATGTCGCGGCCATCCAGAATGGCGCCTTCAAAGCCGTTTGGCGGGGCTTTTGCAAAGGTGCGCTGGTATTCCAGCAAGGCGCTGCGCACCGCGGGAATCGCGGCAACTTTCGATGCCGCCTGTCCGGCTTCATCGGTTTGCAATGCGGGGTCTTGCAGCGCTTGCGGGTCAAGTGACCCTTGCAGCGCCTGCGCCATGGCAATGGCAGCGTCTTCGTTTGCCGGGTCGCCGCCCTTTTGTAAAACGCTCATGCCGACATAGCGATAGAGCTTGCCGGTATCAAGATAGGCAAAGTTAAGGGCGGCGGCGAGTTTTTTGGCCAGCGTGCCTTTTCCGCTGGCTGCCGTGCCGTCGATTGCGATTACCGGATAAGTCATGATTTAGAGTGAGAAACTTTCAAGGTTAAAGGAATCGTCCAGCTCTGAAATGTCGGCTCCAAGATCGTTCATCAGGGCGGTGAAGCCGGGGAAGCTGGTGTTGATCGGGCTGGCATCGTCGATTTCCACCGGTTCGGCGGTGACGCTGCCCAGTACCAGAAAGCTCATGGCGATCCGGTGGTCAAGCGCCGTATCGATCAGCGCGCCGCCTTGCGGAGGCTTGCCTGTGCCGTGAATAATCAGGCTGTCTTCGCCTTCTTCCAGTTTGACGCCGCAGGCGGCAAGGCCTTCGGCCATTTTGGCGAGGCGGTCGCTTTCTTTGACCCGCAATTCGCCGAGGCCGGTCATGGTCGTGGTACCGTCGGCGCAGGACGCTGCTGCGGCAAGTACCGGAAACTCGTCGATCATGCTCGGTACGCGCTCCGGCGGTACGGTGATGCCTTTGAGGGTGCCGGTGTGGCGCACCACGATATCAGCGACCGGTTCACCGGCCTCTTCACGGTGGTTCGTAAATGTGATGTCCGCACCCATGTCACGCAGCGTATCGTAAAGCCCGATTCTGCGGGGATTTATACCGATACGCGACAGCTTGATTTCCGAGCCTTCGGCAAGGAGAGCGGCAGTTACGGGAAATGCGGCGCTGCTCGGGTCGGCCGGAATGTCGACGGCGCATCCGCGCAGAATCTGGCCGCCTTCAATGCTGATTGCAAAGGTGTCATTGCCGAGGTCTTCGGTGGTCACTTTGATGCCGAAATGACGCAGCATGTTTTCCGTATGGTCGCGTGTCGGCTTGTCTTCTATCACCGTTGTGGTGCCGGATGCGTTCAGGCCGGCAAGCAGGACCGCGGATTTGACCTGTGCCGAAGCGACCGGGGTTTTGTATTCGATTGCTTTCAAACTGCTGCTGCCGTGCATGGTCAGGGGCAGGCGGCCGCCTTCGCGGGCCAGAAACTGTGCGCCCATCTGTGTCAGCGGGTCTATAACCCTGCGCATCGGCCGTTTGGTCAGTGACGCGTCGCCCATAAAGGTCGCGCTGATATCGTAACCGGCGACCAGCCCCATCAGCAAACGGGTCGAGGTGCCGCTATTGCCCATATCAAATACGGCCAGCGGTTC
>CBDUPU010000016.1:0-19129 GCA_965369185.1 uncultured Rhodospirillales bacterium | reverse complement strand
CATCCAGCGCTATTTCACCGTTACGCGAGGATAGCGACACGGCGGCTCGATCAATGTCCAGATCCGCCCCGAATGCAAGCTCGATATTGCCATTTAAAATCGCGTAGTGATCATTTAGCCATGAGAGCGATTCAATTTTGCGCGAGAGTACGTGCGGATCAAAGTCCTGCACATGGATATTCGCCAGAAAATCCTTTGCATTGCGCGCGTAAACAATATCAGCCTGAATGCGCGAAGCACGGTCGCGACCGCCCGGCAATTCGGCGCTGGCCGATACAATCAGACCCTGATCGTCACGGGAAAAATTAAGGTTCAGCGGATGAAGATACCATGTAATGCCCAGCCGGTGATCTTCAACCACCATGCGCGCCTGCAAGATTTCGACATTTTGCAATTGCTCGGCCGGCGACCTTTTATCGATCTCCTCGTCCGGCTTGGCCAGATTTTCCAAAAGGGTCATCAGCGGGCCGGCGCCGTCCTCACTCTCCACAGCCGCTTCCTGATCATCGGCCTCACTCTCGAGGCTAAACCGGATATCATTATCAACGGTGCGGATAAGCTGCACCGAGGGCGCGGTCAGTACGATGCTGGTGGGCTTGACCTGACCGATCAATAAATGGCGTAGCGACAGCCCAAGATTGACATTTTCGACAGAAACCATGGAGCGGCCGTCACGAAAAAGGCCAACCTCATCCAGCTCCAGCACCAGCGGGCCGCCGATTTCCGGCCATGCCACAACAACGTCCTGCAATGAAACGCTGTAGCCGTTAACCGGATCATATAGCGCTTGCTCAATATAGCCCTTGGCAAAACCGACATCGATCGGGCCAGAGGTTAGCCGCCAGATCAGCACCCCGCCAATCAGGAACAGTAACCCCAGCACGACTGCGAGAATTTCCAGCGCGATCAGGGTCGTATGCGAAAATATTCCGAAGATTTTCTTTTTCATGCAAGGCTTTGACTTTTCATCCCGAACCCATCATTTTTACCCTATCCGCAGGTTGATTGTAAGATGGAAAGGAACCGGCAATGACGGAATTAAACATCGGCGACCGGGCGCCGGACTTTAAAGCCCCCACCGACGGTAATAATGAGATAAGCCTGTCGGCGCTGCAGGGCAAAAATATTGTGCTTTATTTTTATCCCAAGGATGACACGCCGGGCTGTACGACCGAAGCATGTGACTTCCGGGATAATCTGGAATCGCTGACTGCGCTCGGCGCCAAAATTATCGGCGTATCGAAAGACAGCGTCGCCAAACACGATAAGTTCAAAGATAAGTATAACCTGAATTTCCCCCTGATTGCCGATGAAAGTGGGGAAATCTGCGAAAAATACGGCGTCTGGGTCGAAAAGAACATGTATGGCCGCAAATATATGGGCATCGAAAGAGCCACTTTTCTAATCGACGCCAGCGGCCATATCCGCGAAATCTGGCGCAAGGTCAAAGTGAAAAACCACGTCGCCGAGGTCAGGGCAGCGCTCGAAAATCTCGCAGAAGCGGCATAATAAAAAACTCTCCCCTTCATTTTCAAAGGGGAGAGCGTTACTTGATTATCCAAGATCCTTGATTAGGCAGCCTTAATAAGACCCGCCGGGACAGAGCGGCCGCCGCCGGCACGGTTCAGGTGGTCATGCATGTGGCTGCAAAGCTCTTCAATGTCGTCATTAAAGAAATGGTTTGCATTGTTCAGCACACGGTAATCGACTTCGATCCCTTTTTGCGTGCGGAGCTTTTGCACAAGTTTTTCTACATGCGGCTCAGGCACAATATCGTCCTTGGCCCCTTGCAGGATCAGGCCTGAAGTCGGGCACGGCGCAAGGAAGCTGAAATCATAGATGTTCGCCGGCGGCGCAACGGAAATAAAACCGCGAATCTCCGGACGGCGCATCAAAAGCTGCATCCCGATCCATGAACCGAATGAAAACCCGCCAACCCAGCTATAAGGCGCGTTTGGGTTCAGCTCCTGCATCCAGTCCAGCGCTGCGGCAGCATCGCTCAGCTCGCCCTCACCCTTGTCAAAGACGCCCTGACTCCGGCCAACGCCGCGAAAGTTAAAGCGCAAGGTCGAAAAACCGCGCTCTACGAAAGTCTGGAACATGTGGTAATTGATTTTGTTATTCATCGTCCCGCCATGTTCCGGATTGGGATGAAGGACGATCGCGAGCGGCGCGTTCGGAATTTTAGAATGAGTGTACCGGCCCTCAAGGCGACCGGCAGGGCCGTTAAAAATAATCTCTGGCATCTGTCCCCACTTGTTTATATTTTTTTCAAAAATGCGCTGGAACCTTTGGCTCCTCTTTGGTCTGCGCAATTCTTACCCCTAAATCCGACCAACACCAGTATATAGCAATATCGCGCCGACAGATTCAAGAATTTATCATAACTCCTTGATGTAACTGTGGATAATCAAGCGAATCAGAAAAATTCCGCCCCATGCCCCGGATGGCGCCCCCGAAACTTTATGGTCTTTTTTCATAAAATAGGCTTGCAATATCAGTTGAGTCTGATATACAACTTTCCGCACGCAAGATATTCGTCCTGCGCATCCACTACGTAACAGTAACTAATAAGACTAAAGAGTAAACATGAAGGGTTCCAAGAGACTGAAGCTCACCACACGCGGCCGCTATGCCGTGATGGCGATGGTAGAACTAGCCCAGAAGAGTGAGAAGCAACCAGTACCGCTGATGGAAATTGCCCGCTCCGGCAACATCTCCCTGTCCTATCTCGAACAGCTTTTTGCAGGCCTGCGCAAAAACGGCCTGGTCAAAAGCTATCGCGGCCCGGGCGGCGGCTATGTTCTGGCGAAACCGGCAAATGATATCTGTGTCTCAGAGATCCTCGACTCCGCCGAAGATTGCGTACCGGCAAAGCGCAGCGCCAAAGAACAAGATCCGGCCAGCTTTGGAAACAAGCAAACGCACCAGCTATGGGGACATATCGGCGAAATTCTCTATGTCAGCCTGAAGCACGTGACCCTTGAAGAGGTCATCACCGAGCGGCTGCAGGAAAACCCCACCATAAACAAATTGTTTGAATCGTTCGGATAATTAGCAATATAGTTGGCTGTTAACGCCCCTTCCAAACGGGAATGGAAAATGAAAAACGCCGTCTATCTTGACTATAACGCGACGACTCCTTTGAAGCCTGACGTCATTAACCTGATGCAGGAAGTGATGGGCTGCGTCGGCAACGCCTCTTCGGTTCACAGCTTTGGCCGCGATGCACGCCGCCGCGTTGAAACAGCGCGTGAGCAAGTGGCCGCGATGGTGGGGACACACCCCAATCAGGTGACGTTCACCAGCGGCGCAACCGAATCGAACAATGCGGTGCTCAAGCACTTTGCCGGCAAGCGCATTCTGGTTTGCGCGACCGAGCACCCTTCGGTGCGCGTTTGTCTGCCGCCCGGAAGCGTCGAGTTTATCCCGGTCACAAAAGATGGCTTGATTGACATGGCTGCGTTCGAAGCCATGCTGGAAGACGGCGAAGCACCGGCGCTGATTTCCGTGATGATGGTTAATAATGAAACCGGCGTTATTCAGCCGGTGGCAGACATCGCGAAAAAAGCACGCGCCCGCCACAAAGACGTTTTCATTCACACCGATGCCGTACAGGCATCCGGCCGGATCAAGATTGATTTCCCGGCGCTTTATGTCGATTTCATGAGCCTTTCCGCCCATAAATGCGGCGGCCCGCAGGGTGTCGGGGCGCTAATCTGTGCACCGGGCACGCCTTCCGTTACCTTTATGCATGGCGGCGGTCAGGAAAAGCGCCAGCGCGCCGGTACCGAAAATGTCGCCGGGATCGCCGGCTTTGGTAAAGCGGCAGAGCTTGCCGTTGCCGACCTTGATAAATATCAGGCGCTTGCACCGCTGCGCGACCGGCTTGAAGCAGAAATTTTAAAAGTCGCGCCGGATGCACAGATTTTTGGCAAAAACGCGCCGCGCACATCCAACACGACAGCACTATGCTATTGCGGTATTCCGGCAGAAACCCAGCTCATGAATCTCGATCTGGTCGGGATCGCCGTATCCAGCGGATCGGCCTGTTCCAGCGGAGCTTTCAAACCGAGCCCGGTTCTGCAGGCAATGGGTGCAAACGACACCCAGGCTTCCTGCACCTTGCGTATTTCGATGGGATGGGGGACGCAGCCGAATGATGTTGACCGCTTTATCGAAGCATGGACCTCTCTCTATCAACGTCTGCGCCCGGCTGAAGCAAAAGAAGCCGTTTGATCCGCTCCAATTTCCACTAGGGCTGGACAGAAGCGGCGGAAAGCTATATCAGTTCTTCGCAAGATCAAACGAACAAAGGTGCAGATATTCCCATGCCAACAGTCACTTTTATTTTCCCTGACGGAGAACGCCGAGACGTTGATGCGCCGGTCGGCCTGTCATTAATGGAAATCGCCCAAAAACATGACATTGAACAAATTGAAGGCGCTTGCGGCGGCTGCATGGCCTGTGCGACCTGCCACCTCTATGTTCATCCGCAATGGTGGAGCAAGTGCCTGCCGGAAGAAGCACGTTCGGACGAGGAAGAGGACATGCTCGATCTCGCCTTTGATGTGCGCGATAATTCCCGTCTGGGCTGCCAGATCGTCATGAGCGAAGATCTCGACGGCCTGATCGTTGCCCTTCCGGGCGCAGAAGTAGAAGAAGAATGGGCAAGCGCGGCAGCCTAACCACCGCGCCCGTCACCAATAGATTTAGCGCCCCGGCGCCGCGTTCTGGACATTGCCAACAGCAACAGACGGCTTGGCCGGCTCTTTTCTGAGCTGCTCAAGTGTATCGATCGCTTCCTTGCCATCTTTGACCAATACGAAGAAATCACGTACCGCCGGTTTGGCCGAGCCTTCTTGGACGAATTTATCGAGCTGCGCCATAAACGGCTCATAAATTCCGTTACGGTTAATCAGGATAATCGGCTTCATTGGCACTGGCGGGTCCATATAACCGCCCATATATTGCTCGATTCCCGCTTCAAGGATTTCATCAAGCGTACCAAAACCGCCGCCAAGGGCTATATAGGCATCTGCGGCAAGCAGCATGTCCTGTTTACGATCGGCCAGCGTGTGGCAATATGTCTCGAAATCTTTTTGCGGGTACTGAACGGACTCGTTAAAGCACTCCATCATATAGCCGGCAATTTCGCCGCCTGCTTTCATAGCAGATTCCGAAACAACGCCCATCAGGCCGCGACTGCCGCCACCGTAAATCAGCTTGTGACCTTTTTCACCCAGCGCCTTGCCGACATAAGCAGCGTCGGCGGCATAGCCGGGATCGTTCATCATGCTGGAAGCGGCAAAGACCGCGACACCATAACCGCTTTTTGCAGCAGGCTTGGCGGAGCCTTTATTATCGTTGGCGTTATTGAATTCGGTCGCTGGCTTTTTCATGATCGCTCTATCCTTATTACGCATTAACTAGGGTTCATTCTTATAACTTATGAACAGGCGATATGTCAAATTATGGAAAAGACCTTCCTATAATTTTGGCGCCGGCACATAATTCCGTGCAGCGACAGGCCCCTGCCCATTAAGGCGATTGAGCGTATCGACCGCTTCCTGCGCATCCTTGACGAAGATCAGCAGCTTTTGGTGTGCCGCGCTCAAAAAGCCTTTGGAGACAAATTTTTCACGCTGGCGGATATAGTCATCGTAAAAACCGTCATAATTAATAACGATAATGGGTTGCACCGGCTGGTCCGGCGCGCCGACGCTTTTGACTTCCTGCGCAACCAGAATATCAGCGATTTCATCAATCGTGCCGTCACCGCCCGGCAAAGCAATCGCAGCGTCAGACTGCAAAATCATCTGGTCTTTGCGGATCATCATGGTTTCGACAATGTCTTCTTCGCTGCCAACGAGCGAGCCTTGTGAACTTGCCCCGGCGGCAAAAACTTTAGGAATGATGCCCTTGACCCAGGAGCCAGCCCCCAGCGCTGCGCGCGACACAACGCCCATCAGCCCGTGAACACCGCCGCCGTAAATCAGCCCGTAACCGTTTTGTCCCAGCAACCGGCCAAGCGTTTCAGCCTGATCGACGATCGCCGGATCGTTGCCCATCCGCGAGCCGCAAAAAACGAGAATATTCTTGATGTGTCCGGTTTGCTTGTTGCCGTTATTATTCTTATTTTGGTCTGACATTTTTGCCCTGCCCGTAATGTTGGAGATCAAATGGATTTAGCCGAGATTTTCATTTATGTCAAACTTGCTTTATCGCCCGCAAATCCTGTATATTCCGGCGCATGGACACGAATATGAACAGCACCGTAAACAGTCTGGGATTTAACAAACCCCCGGAAGAAACACGCGTTGTCGTCGCGATGTCGGGCGGAGTGGATTCGTCCGTTACCGCCGCGCTGCTGCACGAACAAGGCTATGAGGTCATCGGTGTCACGCTGCAGCTTTACGACCACGGCGAAGCCATCGCCCGCAAAGGCGCTTGCTGCGCCGGGCAAGATATTTATGATGCCCGCCGGGTTGCAGAAGAGCGCGGCTTCCCTCATTACGTGCTCGATTACGAAAGCAACTTCCGCCAGTCAGTGATTGATGAGTTTGCGGACAGCTATCTGCGCGGCGAAACGCCGATCCCGTGCGTCCGCTGTAACCAGACCGTGAAATTCCGCGACCTTTTAAAAATGGCGCGCGACCTGAATGCCGACTGCATGGCGACCGGTCATTACGTCCAGCGCATTACCAATGACGAAGGCCGTGCCGAGCTACGCCGCGCCGTTGATGCCGGAAAGGACCAAAGCTACTTCCTGTTCGCAACAACGCAAGAGCAGCTCGATTTTCTGCGCTTTCCGCTCGGCGGCTGGACCAAAGAAGTTACGCGCCAGCATGCCGAAAGGCTCGGCCTTCTCAACGCCGAAAAGCCGGACAGCCAGGATATTTGCTTTGTCCCGAACGGCGATTACACCAAAGTCGTCAAAAAAATGCGCCCCGACGCCGATAGGCCGGGCGAGATCGTGCATCTTGACGGCCGCGTCGTCGGTGAACATACCGGCATCATCCATTATACGATCGGCCAGCGTAAAGGCCTTGGCATTGGCGGAGGCGTTGATGCCAATAATGATCCGTTTTACGTGGTCGCGCTGCAGCCGGAAACAAACCGCGTCATTGTCGGGCCAAAGGCCGCCCTTGCGCGCGATCTTGTTCATGTCCGTGATTGCAACTGGCTGACCGGCGAAGCGCCGCAAAACGACATTGAAGTTGAAATCAAGCTGCGCTCCATGTCGCAACCCGCGCCGGGGATTCTGCACTATAATGAAGACGGCAGCGCGACCCTGCAGCTTAACGAAGCCCAGTACGGGATCGCTCCGGGGCAAGCGGCAGTGTGCTATCAGGACGACCGCGTCATCGGCGGCGGCTGGATTTTTGGCACTGATAATAAAACAATGCCACTTGTTGCTTGACAAACCAGTCCAAAAAAAGCATAAAACTGCTTCATTTCGCACGATGACACAGTGGCGGGGTAGCTCAGCTGGTTAGAGCAGAGGAATCATAATCCTTGTGTCGGGGGTTCGAGTCCCTCCCTCGCTACCATTTTTCCTAAAATCCTTAAAAGTCGATGCTGGTTACTTTCTAAACATGAGTAGCCGGCCGAAACTGCGTTCCGCAAAATATTTTATTGACATATTCCTCCCAGCGCCAATAGGATGCATTCTTTTACAAAAGTTATGGATAATATGATGAGAATTCGTTCGTTATTTTTAAAAAAATCCGGTGCGCTGATGGCTTCGACGATATTGGCCAGCACCCTGGCGTTAACAACAGCGCCCCGCGAGGCAGCAGCCATGGATCCGGGAACAATCGCCGCAACAATAAGCATCATCAACACCTTAAAAAACATGTCCGCGACGGGCGGCAGCGGTATGGCACAACGTTTCGAAGCGCTGGATGTCAAGCTTGATACAATTCTGGGCAATCAGGCGAATATGATTAAGGCAATAAATGAAGTGCAAAGCACAATCACCGATCTGCGCGACACGATACCGGGTATGCTCACAAACTCAGAATACAACACCCTGATGACCCGAAGCCATTCCCTCCACAACAAGATAACGACATTAGCCGCGCGGCCTGATCCGTTTAAAGATAACGGGAAGACATACTCCGAACTTCTGGAAGAACTATATGATCTGTCCTCCTATACCAAGAGTACCTTCGAAACCAGAGCAACCAACAAGGACGGCATCGGGGCAATTTTGATGGCAGCGCCAACTCTTTACCAGCTGGCAGAGGCCACTTATCTGATGGCTGCGATAGAGCAAAAAGCTCCGTCAAACCATCGCTGGCGGGATCAGCGCCCCCAGCAATATCAAGAAATCGTCAGTTTTCTTGGAAAAGGGCTGCATGCGCTTGCCACAGTGCGATGGCAAGAAACATTCAACGAGCAACAAGCCATTGGGCAAGATGCCCAAAATGAAATTGCGCAAAGCCCCTGGGCGCAAGTATTCGGGAAAATGCTGCGGCATAACGCCCCGGGAAACCTGAAGCTGGATATCTGCTTTCGGTTAGCGGCGCGCGCCAAATCCGTAGAAGAATGGGTTAGCACCGGCAAAATTCGCAATATGCATATGGCCCCTGAGTTCTGGATGGAAGAACAATTTTTACAAAAAACAGACTTTAATGTTACCGACATCAAACGGTTTTCACTAAATTTCTCACTCACCGAACTATCACCTGCCGGGGGCATGTTTGCTAACCCGGTGCATATCGCTGGAAATAGCTGGCTGTCACCGGTAAATACATGGAAGCTCGGGTACTCCGTGGATGGCTGGACTCAGGCAGTTAAACGGCAAACTTCCTATAACTCTGCTTCCTCTAACTTGCCGCCAGGCGGGATCGGTAACTGCGTCATTGGCCCGGTCAAAAATGACGAACTGGCCAGCAGTTTTAACGCAATGAAACAAAATCTGGCAATTTACTCGCAGCAGTGGGTTTATCTCGCCGCCCTACATGAAACCAGAGAGGGGCTTAAAGACCTGTTCAGAGCTCTGAAGGCGTTGGATACAACCTTGGTCCAGCACGCCAAGCCTGCTCAGCACCCCCAACCTTCCGCCCCGGCGCCGGTTCCCGGAGGATAAAATGAACAAGAGCAAAAAAACGATATTGAGTTTGGCTTTTGCAAGCGCGGCGATGGTGTTTATGGCGCTGCCACAAACCAGTCATGCCGAAACACTGGACGAAGGCGTTGCGACATTGGTCGAAAGCGTTAAAAACAATGATCTTGATGGCGCATTGAAAAGCTGGGATCGCATTGGCAGCAGGCTGGGTGAACTTGGCAAAATGGCAAACGATGCAGCCAAACAGGCCGAAGCCATTCTGGAACCGGCTAAGATGGCTTCCAAAGTACTGGCATCAGAAGCCATTGAGCTGCAGGACATTGTGGAGATGGTCAATGCGGACACTGAAACATTAAATAAAATCAAGCCGCAGGCCCCCAAGTTTAAAAACTTGATGGACGGTATCTCCGAGCAGGATTTGAAAAGCAGCGATGCCGCCACACGCAAAGACGCTTTAGATAAAGCGATTATGCAGGGCGAAACGGCTATGGCGGAATATGAAACCGCCTATGAAGCGCTAAAAGAAAAACAGGCACAGGCGGAACAAGCATATAAAGAAGCCCGCGACGCCCTCAAACGGGGAATCGCACTGGGAAAACAGCTTGAGGACCTAAACAATTCTAAGGCAGGGCTGTGGCTGAACGCTTACGGTGGCCAGCTGGCCTTTATGGTACTGGATGTTGAGCTGCATTTAAAAAATGCCCTGACCGAACGCCGCAACGCCGCTAGAGAGTTGGTAGAGCGCTATAATGACTCGCTGTCACAAATGGACAAAGTCATGGAAAGTTATGAGCTGCTTCGGGACTGGCTGTCCTTCTATTCATGGCAAGAACTGGCAATACTCAGCGCCGAAGCAAGAGAGGCGGAGAAGGAAGCCGCAAACGTTTTTGATATAGGGGAAGATTTAAAGAATGCGAAAAAGAGCTTTGACCGCTCCAAAGAGCTTGCAGACGAAGCAGACGCAATAAATGCGCCTTCAAGACAAAGCATCCGCATTCAAGCCCTGATCGACAAAACCGTGAGAGATACAGGCGTATCCAGAGAAAAGGCCCGAAAATTAATTGAAGAGGCAAATGAAAAAGACCGCAAACTATATGCCGCACAGCAATTTTCCATGCTGATGAGTATGGCCAGTTCGGTCGCAAGTCTTTCAGGGCAGCCTTCCGGAGGAGAAACAGCCGCCAGCCAAACAGTACCTCAAGAGCCGCCTTCGAATATTCAGGGGGGAGGATCAGGCTTAAGACCTCCAATCGTACTCCCCCGGGAAACGCCGGGAACGACTGGGACAAACCCTCCCGTTGTCAATCCCCCTACCCTTTAAAGAACATTCTCTGCCGCTTGCATTAACAGGTGGCAGAGAAAAATATATGTGCGGCGCAGCCGCTTCACTTCTGCGTCTTGTAAATTTTGCAACTATTTAGGCAGACCCAGCGTTTGAACGGTTAAACACTCGTTTAAAAAAGGTTTGGCATCGTGACGCATAGCCGCCAAAGTTGTTTGATGATTGTGATAGCAGGTCTTGTATTTACCCTGCTATCGCCTACGGGCGCGCGCTCTGCAGAGAACCTTTATTGGCATCTGGACGAATATCTTGAAGAATATCCGCAGCAAAAAGAGCTTATGGACAGTTTTTATGCCGATATCCGCGCTCCGGCCAAACCATTGGCCGCCAAACAAAAAAAACCTTTAAATATTCTGGCGATCTATCCCGGCTTACAAACTTCCGATTACTGGGACCGCAGCATTGTCGCCTTTGAAACACGGCTAAAAGAAATCGGTATCCAATATGACCTTTCTTTCCATCTGACCCACCCGACGGAGCTGCCAGCGCAAAGCCAGCTGATCGAACAATCGTTGCGCAGCGACCCGGACTTTCTGGTTTTCACACTCGATGCGCTGCGACATAAAGGTTTGATCAGCAGGGTCATGGGGCGTGGCAACACCAGAATCATCCTTCAAAACATAACCACGCCGATCAAGTCATTCGGTAACCGGCAACCTTTTCTTTATGACGGTTTTGACCACGAAATCGGCACAAGAATGCTCGCCGACCATTACAAGAAGCTCTTTCCCGGCGCAGCGCGCTACGCGGCCATTTTTCCTACGCAAGGGTATGTTAGCGAAATGCGGGGAGACGTGTTTTTGCAGGAAATGGCCAGCCGCGGTGATATCCAGCTGCTTGACCTTTATTTTGTACCCATCAACGTGGACCGGTCCTACACGGCGGCGATGGAGCTTTTATCGGCACATGAGAGCCTTGATTTTATTTATGCCGGTTCGACGGATATTGCTCTTGGCATTGTAAAGGCGCTCAAGGAAACCGGGCGCATAGATGAAATTGTGGTGAATGGCTGGGGCGGCGGCAAAGACGAACTGACAGCACTTTCGACCGGTGAACTGAATTTTACCGTTATGAGGATGAATGATGATAACGGCGTCGCCATGGCAGAAGCCATCCGTATGTTTTTAGAAGGAGATGAAGCACGAATTCCAACCGTGTTTTCCGGCGAAATCCATCTTGTCGATCAAAGCACCCCGACAGAACAACTGAGGGAATGGACGAATTATGCCTTCAGATACTCGCGCTGAACAGCCAGAGCATTATTCAAAACGCTCAGAAAAAAAGTTGAGAAGCTATAACTTCTCAACCATCGTTATTGTGATCTTTTTGATAGCGATGATGCTGGTTTCAAGCCTTGTGCTTTTAAGCTCCTATTGGGGAGCCCGCGACATTATCCAAGAGAACATCCAGCAGCTTTCCAGACAAACAACCGTCATCGCCAACCTTACGCTTGAAGAATATCTGAAGGTTAACAGCGAAGTGGATAGTTTGATCGCCAGCAGCACCATTCTTATGTACGCCCTTAGAACCGGTGACATAGAACAGCTTGAGAGAATGCTGAATGAAATTTACCAGTCAAGCCAGGAAGGAAGACTTGACCTGCTGCTTGTCCAAAAAGGCATAGAGGGGGAGATTTATGACGTTAGCCTGACCGTTTACGATCTCGACGATCTTAAAAAACAAATCACGGCGATCCCTGAAAGCACTTTCACAAACCGGCTCGTCATCAGCAATCAAGGCCCCCGTCCGGTCTATGCGGTAATGAATAAGAAACCCTTATTATTACGCGCGACCGGAAAAGTTATTGGCTATGTCTATAGCGGCATTGTTTTAAACGACAATATTGAAATACTAAGCCCTATCATGGCTAATACGGAAGCCAATGCCCTGCAATTACTGTATAAAACGCAAGCAGTTGCCCAAATAGCGTCCCAGACCAAAGACAGGAGCGCACAGATTTCATCAGAACAGGACGATCTGGTTGTTTTTGCGCCATTGGCGATAAAGACCCCCTCTCCCGGCGCGCTCGTCCTGAAAATCACGCACTCACAAAATATTATCAAAACGCTGGAGGACAAGTATAAACGCAGCACCTACACGATCTCAGGCCTGATTATCATAATCATTTTGTCATCGATCTGGATATTGAACGATATCACCAGACACGCAACCTCAACACTAAATCACTATGCCAAAGAAATTGCGCTGAACAAGAATAAGGCCAAATTCAAAAGATCGCGCGTTCGTGAATTCAATCAGATCGGCCTGACATTAAGCCAGCTTATCAAAGCCATGACACAGGCGGAAAATAAAATCATCCAGTCAAATACGAAGTTGAAGCGACTGGCTGACATTGCCTCCAAAGCCAAAGACCGTCTAAAAAAGTCCAATATTGAACTGGCAGCAGCGAACACAGAGCTAGAAGAATTTGCATACCGCACATCGCACGATTTGCGCTCTCCGATCGTTTCGTCAATTTCACTGTTAAGCATCGCAACTGAAGCCTTGCAACAGAACGACATAAAACTGGCATCACAAAGCCTTGATCTTGCCCATAACTCGCTCAGCAAGCTGGAAGTCTTGGTCAAAGAGATCCTGATCCTGAACGAAATTAAAAACAAAGAAGAAGAATATCAGGCCGTGGACGCGGCAGAGATTATTACAGAGAGCCTGAACAAATTTTCTGATCTGGAGAACATGAGAAACATTACCGTCGAAACTGATTTTGCTTACAAGGGAACGCTTAAAACAAAGAAAACGAAATTTCGTGCAATTACCGAGAACCTGATTTCAAACGCCATTAAATATTATGATCCGGCTAAAAAGAAACCGTACATTAAAATATCGACCTATAAAAAAAGTGGCAGCTTTATCCTGCAGGTTAAAGATAACGGACTTGGCATTCCGCCGGAAAAAAAGGAAAAGCTGTTTACGATGTTCACCAGACTGCACCCAAAATCATCATTCGGGAGCGGGCTTGGCCTGTATATGGCAAAGAAAAGCGCGGATGCGATAAATGCAGACATCCGCTTTAAAAGCCATGGGGATGGCTCTATATTTGAATTAGAAGTGCCACTGGAGCCGATTGAAAGTGCATAACATTAAAAAAGAAAAGAGGTTTTAAATGCCCTCTGTACTTGTTGTCGAAGATAGTGAATCCGATCAGTTTTTGACCAAAATTGCTCTGCAGCGTTATGACGCCGATCTGGAAGTCTTGCAGGCTTATGACGGCCAGGAGGCGCTGGACATGCTATCTGGCCTCGAAGAAAAACCGGTCGTTATTTTTCTCGACATTAATATGCCCGGGATGAACGGCTACGAGTTTCTTGACGAATATAGCAACGTATCCGAAGGGCAGCGGTCGAAAGTCGTAATGCTGACCTCGTCCTCTTTTGACGGCGACCTGAAAAAGTCTATGGCCTACCCTATTGTTAAGGACTACTTTCAAAAGCCGCTGACTGCCGAGATGATACAGCGCGCCATGGAAAACTAGTTTCTGGCATACAGCAGCCAATAGAAAAGCATGGAAGTGGGGGGAGAGTGGTGCCGCAACCAGGATTCGAACCCGGGGCCTGATGATTACAAATCAACTGCTCTACCAGCTGAGCTATTGCGGCATATCGAGGGCTTTCAGCTTCTCGAGATATCTCTTAACAAAATATGATCTGGATTTATACAGATAAAGCCCCGCCAAGGCAACAAGTGTTCGCCGAAATTTCTTTATAAAATTTTTCCGCTTGGGCGGTTGCCGGAAAGGAACTGCCAGCGGACAAGTCAGGTTTATGCTGTTGAATGATAATGGCAGCAACAACCGCAACGAAAGAGAGGATAAAATGGTAAATCCTTATACTAAAGAAAACCCGGGAAATTTTGCAAATGACCGCAAGCGTGCTAGCGAAGCCGGCAAAAAAGGCGGCAAGGCCGGCGGGAAGAAGGGCGGCCAGTCAACGTCAGAGCGTTATCTAGATGAAGCACGGCAGAAAAACAGAAAATAAAATAAGAGCGAAGCCGGGCAAGATAACCCGGCTTCGCTCAAGCGTTTACTTCTGGACTGAATAACCGCCTGTCATCCAGCCGATAACCTGATCTTTTTGTTCCAGCAACCTGTCTTTTTCACCCTGCATGGCTTCGAAATTTTTATGCCGGCAAACAGCGAAGCCAACGGCGTCGCATAGACATTCCGGCACCGCCAGCATCATCGATTTACGAACGAAATCACTCGCGCCATTGGCAACCAGCTCTACCGCCAGTTCATGATTCTCCAGATTGCTGAGAATAATAACGGGCACGCCGGGGTTGACTGCCTCCAAACGGGCGTAAGTATCTCTCCCGCCCAAAGTGTCAGGCAACCCCAGATCAAGCAAGATGGCGTCGAACTTCGTACGGGCGCCTAGCAAATGAGCCTCGGCGTCTTTCATGCGATAGACTTCCGTTACGTTGCATGGATGATCGAAGCTTTTATTAAAGATGCGCCGGATCGTATAACGATCAGCGTCACTATCCTCGATCAGTAATATATTAAATGGTCTTTCCGGTAACTGCGTCATGGTAATCACTCTCCGTCCCTTAATACTTTTAAATATTCTTCTCCCTCGATGTTTTCCGGGCTTTCCCGGATAGGGTTAATTAGACCAACCCAACTTAAGTATCGCATACCGACATTAACTTACCCTTTATTTCCGAAGGGATAATGTCTTTATTTATGTAAAATGATATGTTTTTTACGTATTTTCTAACGCGGGCCGTTCAAACGGGCGGAGATAAAATCAGCAACGATTTTGCGGGAAAAACGGTTGGTCGTGTGCCCGAGATCCCTGACTTCTTTTATCTCCAGGTCAGACAAAAATGCCTTTAAGGGTACGGCACTAAGACGCCTGAATTCCCGAAGCGGAAAGTTTTTGTCGGCGGTGCCGTGAACCAGAAGAACGGGCGGCCTTGTCGTAAACTTATCGGTATCAATGACTATCGTACTATGGCCGACGGCGGCGGCAATTTTCCGGTCACGTGTGCACGCCGTATAAAGCGCGACAGCACCGCCCTGTGAAAATCCCATAATCGCGATATCGCTATCACGAATTCCCAGCGTATCACGCTGATCATCAATAAAGGCGTTTAGCTTCTTGGCGACGGCCAATAAGGCGTCTTTCATTTCCGCAGCCGAAAGCGTAATCGCGAACCATTCCAGCTGGTCGTCCGGCCCCAGACCTTCGGGCGGCGCGGTCGCCTCTTGCGGCGGAAACACTGTGAGGTCCTGATGCCCGCCCTTCGGCAGATCCATGCGCTCAGGTGCGTTGACGCACAAGACAAGCGCATCCGATACGGATCGTATCACCTCTTGCGCCAACTTCTCCATATAGCGGGCATTCACGCCATAGCCGTGCAGCAAGATAACAAGCTTGCGTGCCGGTCCCTGTTTCGGCCCATGCGCAATATAATCAAATTGCTGTTTCAACATTCTTGCATCTTAAGCAGGTTGGCTATACATCACAAGATGCAGGTCAAAAATGAAAACATACAAATCAGTACAGCAGCCGCCCGCAGGCGGCACCGGCCCGGTCCTTGTCATTGGTAATTTCGATGGCGTCCATCGCGGCCATCTGCATTTGATCGAAACCGCAAGAAGACTGGCGGACGAGCAAGGCACGTCCGTGGCCGTCCTGACTTTCGAGCCGCACCCGCGCAGGCTGTTCCGCCCTGACGATCCGCCGTTTCGTATTACACCCGAAGCCGTCAAGGCGCGTCGGCTGGAAACTGCCGGCGTTGAGCATTTATTCATGCTGCCTTTTAACTGGGACTTTGCCAGCCAGAGCCCGGAAGAATTTATCCGCACTGTTCTCAACGAGGGGATACGGCCAGCGCATATTGTCGTTGGCTATGATTTTGCCTTTGGCCAGCTGCGCAAAGGAACGCCGGACACGCTGCGCGGTGCAGGTTATGCGGTCACAGTCATAGATGAGGTCGCCGATGAAGGCGGCACCAAATTCTCCTCCAGCGCCGTACGCACCTGTTTGCGGCACGGCAAGATTACCGAAGCCAATGCCCTGCTCGGCTGGGAATGGGAGGTTGAAGGCATCGTTGTCAAAGGCGACCAGCGCGGGCGCGAACTTGGCTATCCGACCGCGAACGTGCATCTTGGCGATACGATCCATCCGGCTTACGGCGTTTATGCGACACTGGTACAGATCGAGGGCGAAGATGTCTGGCGCGCCGCGGCCACCAATATCGGCATTCGCCCGATGTTTGAACTGAGCATCGGTCAGGTCGAAGCGCATATTCTGGATTTTGAAGGCGATATTTACGGCAAGACGCTACGGATAAAGCCGGTTAAACGCCTGCGTGGCGAAGCCAAATTCGACAGTCTGGAAGCCCTCATCACCCAGATCGACGCCGACTGTGCGCAGACCCGCGCGATACTGGGGCAAACTTGCTAACGCACGCCTGATTTTCCTTGATTTTAAAGGGGAGTATCGCAATAGTGCCTTCTATGAGTGAGAATAGTAAAAAAGACGATTTGTACAAGGATACCGTTTTCCTGCCGAAGACGGATTTTCCGATGCGTGGCGAGCTACCGAAGAAGGAGCCGGATATTCTGCAAAAATGGCAGGATATCGATCTGTACGGCAAGCTCCGCGCGGCCTCTGCAGACAAGCCGAAATGGATTTTGCATGACGGCCCTCCCTATGCCAACGGCCATATCCATATGGGCCATGCGGTCAACAAGATCCTTAAGGACGTTGTGAACCGCTCCTGGCAGATGCTGGGCTATAACGCGCCTTACGTGCCGGGCTGGGACTGCCACGGCCTGCCGATCGAATGGAAGATCGAGGAAAAATACCGCGAAGCCGGACAGGACAAGGACGAGGTTGATCCGATCACCTTCCGCGCCGAATGCCGCGAATTCGCGCAGAACTGGGTTGATACGCAAAGCGCGGAATTCCAGCGCCTTGGCGTGACCGGCGACTGGAAAACGCCGTACCTGACCATGACCAAGACCGCAGAAGGCAAGATCGTTCGCGAGATCCACAAATTCCTGCAAAACGGCCTGCTTTATCGCGGCGCGAAGCCCGTCATGTGGTCGGTTGTTGAAAAAACCGCGCTGGCCGAAGCCGAGGTTGAATATAAAGAACACAAATCCGTCACCGTCTGGGTCAAGTTTCCGGTCGCAGAGACCGGTCTGGACGTTTTGAAAGACGCGTCTGTGGTGATCTGGACAACAACGCCATGGACACTGCCGTCTAACCGGGCAATTGCCTATGGCGATGCTATCGAATACGGCCTTTTTGAAGTTAAAAGCGTTGCCGATGGCAGCAAGGCAGCAATCGGCGACAAGATCGCCCTCGCCCTGTCGCTGGCTGACAGCGTCAAGGAAAGCGCCAAAATCGAAGACTGGGAGCAAACCGCGACATTTACAGGCGCAGACCTTGCCGGCACGGTCTGCAAACACCCGCTGCATGAAAGCGGCTATGAATTTGATGTGCCGCTGCTATCCGGTAGCCACGTCACCGAAGAAACCGGTACAGGCTTTGTCCATATCGCGCCGTCACACGGTGCCGACGACTTTTATCTCGGGCTGGCGAACAAGCTGGAGATTACCGACAATGTCAGTGATGACGGCAAGTTCCGCGACCATGTGCCGCTCTTTGCCGGGCTTGAGGTTTACACGCAAGAAGGCGCTCTTGGCGGCGGCAACTTCGCCGTGCTCAAAGCAATGGACGAGGCCAGGGCGCTGCTCGCCAAAGGCTCTCTGCGCCACGAATATCCGCATTCATGGCGCTCGAAAGCGCCGGTCATTTTCCGGACGACGCCGCAATGGTTTATCGGCATGGATGATGACAACCATCTGCGCGATACCGCACTGAAAGCCATCGGCGAAACCAGATGGGTTCCCGGCAAGGGCGAAGCCCGCATTCGCGCCATGATCGAAAACCGCCCGGACTGGTGCATTTCACGCCAGCGCGCATGGGGCGTGCCGATCGCGCTGTTCGTTGACAAACAGAGCGGCGAACCTCTGAAAGATCCGGAAGTCCTGAACCGGATCGGTGATATTTTTGAAGAAGAAGGCTCCGATGCGTGGTGGTCACGCCCTGCAGAAGACTTCCTTGGCAATAATTACAGCGCCGAAGATTACGACCAGGTCTTTGACATTGTCGATGTCTGGTTTGAATCCGGTTCGACACATGCCTTTGTACTTGGCGATACTGCGCGCTGGCCGGTCTTTGAAGGGGTCGAGCTTGCCGATCTTTACCTTGAAGGCTCCGACCAGCATCGCGGCTGGTTCCACTCCTCACTGCTGGAAAGCTGCGGCACCAATGGCCGCGCACCCTATAAAACGGTGCTGACCCACGGTTTCGTTCTGGATGACAAGGGCTATAAAATGTCCAAGTCGCTCGGCAATGTGATCGACCCGCTGGAAATGATGCAAGTGCACGGCGCGGACATTCTGCGCCTCTGGACGATGACATCGGATTATGCCGAGGACATCAGAATCGGCAAGGATTCGCTCAAGGCGACTGGCGACCTGTATCGCCGTATCCGCAACACGCTGCGCTTCCTGCTCGGCGCGCTTGACGGCTTTGACAAGGCGGAAGCGGTTGAATTCTTTGATGCGCCCGAGACCTTGCCGGAGCTGGAGCAGCTCATGCTGCACCGCCTGTATGAAATGGACCGTAAAATGCGCGGCCATATCGAAAATTACGAATATGCAAGGCTGG
>CBDUPU010000015.1:0-19461 GCA_965369185.1 uncultured Rhodospirillales bacterium | reverse complement strand
CGACCTGAAAAAAGACCTCGGCGATCCGCTGCAGCCCGCCCTGATGCCGTATTTTGAAGACCGCCGCCAGATCGAGATTTTCCAGCTCGACATGAAAACCAAACAGCCGGTCGCCTCGTGGCTGGTTCCGCTTGCCATCATCTCATAAGCCGCAATCGCTTTTTTTTAGGTTCTCTTTCCGCGCGCGATGCGTTAAAAATTTTGCATGACACATACCATGCCAGCACCCGCCGCCGTGCCCCAGAACCATGACCGTATCCTGATCCTAGATTTTGGCTCTCAGGTGACCCAGCTCATCGCCCGCCGCGTCCGTGAAAGCGGCGTTTACTGCGAGATTTGGCCGTTTAATCAGGCCGACGCAGCGCGGATCAAAGCCTATAACCCGCAAGGCATCATCCTCTCCGGCGGCCCGTGCAGCGTCACGGATGAAGGCTCACCGCGCGCCCCGCAGGAAATTTTCGAAATGGGGCTGCCGCTCTTTGGCATTTGCTACGGCCAGCAAACCATGGTGACACAGCTCGGCGGCAAGGTCGAAAAAGGCGATACCCGCGAATTTGGCCGCGCCTGGGTCGAGGTCAAAGACCATAACGACATGCTCGACGGTATCTGGGACGCAGGCGCGCGCGAACAGGTCTGGATGTCACACGGCGACCGTGTCACCGCGCTGCCCGAAGGCTTCAAGATCGTCGGCGCTTCCGAAGGTGCGCCCTATGCGATGATCGCCGATAATGCGCGCCGTTTTTACGCGGTGCAGTTCCACCCCGAAGTCGTCCATACTCCGCACGGCGCGGCGCTGCTGAAAAATTTCACCCATAATGTCTGCGGCTGCCAAGGCGACTGGACGATGGCCGCTTTCCGCGACGAAGCCATCGCCAAAATCCGCGCGCAGGTCGGCACCGGCAAAGTCATTTGCGGCCTGTCCGGCGGCGTTGACAGCTCGGTGACCGCCGTGCTGCTCCACGAAGCCATCGGCGACCAGCTCCAGTGCATTTACGTTGATACCGGCCTGATGCGCGCCGGCGAGTCAGAGCAGGTCGTTGACCTGTTCCGTAACCACTATAATATCCCGCTGATCCATGAAGACGCCTCCGATCTGTTCCTCGGCAAACTCGCCGGTGTCACCGACCCGGAAGAAAAGCGCAAGATCATTGGCGGCCTGTTTATCGACGTGTTCGACGATTGCGCCAAGCGCATCGCCAAAGACGGAAAAGTGGCAGAGTTCCTCGCGCAAGGCACGCTCTACCCCGATGTCATTGAATCGGTGTCCTTCACCGGCGGCCCCTCGGTCACGATCAAAAGCCACCACAATGTCGGCGGCCTGCCCGCGCGTATGAAAATGAAACTGGTAGAACCCTTACGCGAACTGTTCAAGGACGAAGTCCGCGACCTTGGCGTTGAACTCGGTATGCACCCCGATTTCGTCAAGCGCCACCCGTTCCCCGGCCCCGGCCTTGCAATCCGCATCCCCGGCGACATCACACCGGAAAAAATCGCCATCTTGCGCAAAGCCGACACGATCTACCTCGAAGAAATCCGCAGCGCCGGACTCTACGACGCCATCTGGCAAGCCTTCGTCGTCCTCCTCCCCGTCAAAACGGTCGGCGTCATGGGCGACGAACGCTCCTACGACTACGTCTGCGCCCTCCGCGCGGTCACCAGCACCGACGGCATGACCGCCGACTACTACCACTTCGACCACGAATTTTTAAGCCGCGTCAGCACCCGCATCATCAACGAAGTCCGCGGCATCAACCGCGTGGTTTATGATATTACCTCTAAGCCGCCGGGGACGATTGAGTGGGAGTGAGAGATTATGGTTGAAGTAAAGCTCATAAGATTTTGGCCTGTGTTCAGGGAGGTTTTTTGGGCGGCAGTTAAATCTTTGGTGATTATAGTTCTTTTTGCTGGCTTTCTTATCAGTTCCGCAATTGTAATGGTTCACTTGGAGGATATGCCAACCAACGGCGTGTTTTTTGAAATCATAGGTACCGGAGTTTTGCTTGCGCTTGCCGGCTTGTTGTTATGGCTGCCTTTTGTTTTTGCACTTGTACTAACAGTTGGGACACCGGTTGCCTTGTTCTTGCTCAATAAAGGTTATGTAAGTGAGTTGCTCTGGATGGCTATTGGCGCATTTTTCACTGGCGTTATTGCTGCCGGGGTAAGTCATTTTTCGGAGTTTCCTGATTATTTTCTTTTAGGCGGTACCCTGACTGGATATTTCGCTTGCCGGCAGACTGCGAACTTTCGGGAACCGAAAGCGTAACTCTTTATCCTCTATCACGTGTGACCTCCAGAGAGATTCCTCACATACGTTCGGAATGACAGAGGATAATTTTTCTTTGTGCCTTTGTGTCTTGGTGGTTTAAAAGGCAGTAGCTATTGTAACCATCAGACAGCCGGATTTTTCAAAGGACACCCCATGACCTTCAAACTCCTCGCCATAATCGCCTCTCTCCTCGCCGGTGCGATGATTGCGTTTCAGGCGCCGATCAATGCCAGGCTCGGCAGTTTGACCGGCGGGCCGCTGGTGGCGACGTTCTTTTCCTTTGCGATCGGGACGCTGGCGCTGGCGCTGCTGCTGGTCGTGACCGGGCAAATCCCGTCACTGTCGAAAATCAGCGCGACCGCGCCGTGGATGTGGATTGGTGGTTTGCTCGGCGTTGCTTTTGTTTATACCACGATCTCGGTGGTGCCGATCTTGGGCGCGGCGCTGATGATTTCGCTGTTCGTTGCCGGGCAGCTTGCCGCCGCGCTGCTGATCGACAAGACCGGCTTCTTGCTGCCGATGCCGATTGATATTGGCTGGGAACGTATCGCCGGGCTGGTGCTGATCATCGCCGGTGTTACCCTGTTCACCACCTCGCGCGGGTAAGGGCGCGAAGGAATTTTATTCCGCCGCCGTATAAACTTGCTATACTGCGCGGAACTATTTCCGACAACATTTTGCGATTGAAAGATTGCCTTCTATGCCAAAGCTGTTCCTGCCCTTGATGGCGCTGTTTGCTGTTCTTGTTCTGGCCGCTGCCTGCAGCCCGGTTTACCAGACTGATTACCGTTTTTCATCGCCGCCAACCGAACAGGGAAAGCAATGCGCGAATAACTGCCTTGATAAGCTCGACCATTGCCTTGCGTCCTGCCGCAGCACCGAAGCCCAGTGCCGCAACACCAAAAACCTTGAGGCGGAGGTCGAATATCTGCGCTATGTCAACCGTCAGCAAAAAGACGGCAAGCCGGTCGAACTTGGCAAGCACGACTTCACCAATTACGGCGAATGCAGTACCGGCTGCGAAGACCAGTGCAATCACCAGCAGCGCATCTGCCACGTTAATTGCGGCGGCCAGATCACCGAAACCAAATACTGCACTGCCTTTTGCGATTAAGTCTTAAATTGCTCTAATAACGCTGTCATTTCGAGCGTCAGCGAGAAACCTCCCGCCGTTCCGCGCGATATCAGGGAGATTCCTCACATGCGTTCGGAATGACAGCCTTGTGTGTGGGGGAGAGCGTTAAACCGCTTGCCCCGCCGCAACCGCGCTGGCCCAGGCCCACTGGAAATTATGGCCGCCGAGATGGCCGGTGACATCGACGACTTCGCCGATGAAATACAGCCCCGGAACGTCCCGCGCTTCCATGGTTTTGGAAGATAGCGCGCTGGTATCAACGCCGCCGAGCGTAACCTCCGCCGTGCGGTAGCCTTCGCTGCCCTGCGGCGTCACCTCCCACCCATTGACCGCCGTTGCAATGGTGCGCAGCTTGTCATCGGACAGATCGGCGAGCCTTGTATCATGGCCGCTTTGCGATGCAATAAAGGCGGCGAGGCGGTTGGGCAAAAACGCGCCGAGCGTATTATGCAGCATTTGCTTTGGCTGGTTGCTGCGCGCGGCGCGAAGCGCAGCAAAAATATCCGTCCCCGGCGCCAGATTGACCGTGATCGCCTCGCCCTCGCGCCAATAGGAGCTGATCTGCAAAATCACCGGCCCTGACAAGCCGCGATGGGTGAACAGCAGCCCTTCGCTGAAAGATTTGCCGTTTTGTTGGCCGTTTTTGCTGCGCACTTCGGCCTGTATGCTGACACCGGACAGCTCTTTGGTCTGCGCCAGCAGATTTTCGTTAAAGGTCAGCGGTACAAGCCCTGCGCGCGGCGGCACAATGGGCAGGCCGAACTGCTCGGCGATTTTATAGCCGAACGGGCTGGCGCCGATTTTCGGGATCGACAGTCCGCCGCTGGCAATCACCAGCGACCCGGTTTGATACGTGCCGCGATTGCCGGTCGCCAGCGTGAAAATATCGCCTTCCTTGCTGATGTTGGTGACTTCAGTTTGCAGCAAAATTGTCGCGCCGGCTTCTTGCGCGTCACGCAGCAGCATTTCGGTGATTTGCGTGCTTTTCTCGTCGCAAAAAAGCTGCCCCTTGGCGCTTTCATGCGCGTCCTCATCATGCGGTTTTTCATGCCAGCCGATTTTGTGCGCTTCGACCAGCGCGATAAAATCCTGCGGCTTATAGCGGGCGAGCGCCGATTTGCAAAAATGTTTGTTCTGCGAAATGAACGTGTCCGGCCTTGCGTACAGATTGGTGAAGTTGCAGCGCCCGCCGCCGGAAATGCGGATTTTCTCGCCGATCTTGGCGCTATGCTCTATCACGATAACGCGGCGACCGCGCAGCGCGGCCTCACGCGCGCACATCATCCCGGCAGCGCCGGCGCCGATAATAATCACATCGGCCTGATTGTCGGGGGAGGTATTTGCTGTCGCTGTCATATGGGCGCTTTTTCGGTTATTTCCCTGACGGGAATTTCGGGTTTGTGCTATAATGGTTTTTATCAACGCTCTTCGTGCGCCTGCCGCCATCTGCTGAACAAGACCGGACTTAGTCCGGTTTTTTTATTGCTTGTTTTCAGGCGGTTGCGGGGAAACTAAGTCCACTCGCTGCGGACTTAGTCCAGTTTTTCGCTTATTCGCCGGTAAAGCTGATTTTGACGCCGCGCTTTTTGAAATAGCTCTGCATCATTTTCCGTCCGGCGCGGTTATTATGGGCGAGCCGTTCCGGCGCAACCGCGACCTCTTTCTGGCCTTCTTCGGTCATCGCGCTTTTCAGGGTTTTGATATGCAGGTCGATATCCTTGTTGTCTTCGGCGAGCGAGGCATAAACGCCTTCCAGCGCTTCGGCGACTTTGGGGGAATTGCTCATCGGCTTGAAACCTCTTCTTCTTGTTGTTCGGGGCAGAGCATAGAATATCCGGCCTGACTAAGCCAACTCTTTTGCGTCTTTGACGCGCGGTTCGTGCAGTCTGAACCGGCGCACCAGCCGCCCTGACCAGATCCAGATCAGCCAGGTCGTCAAAATGCCGAAATATCCGTCAATCGCATAGTGCCAGCCAAGATGAATGGAGCCGATCAGCGTGAAAATAAAGAATGCCGTGAAAAATACGCTATAGGCGCGGCCATAATGACGCGCCGCCAGCAGGAACAAAAAGGCGTATGAAACATGAATGCTGGGAAAGGCGGAAATACCGGCAAAGGTCGCGAAGCTGTTGTCAGTGTATTTTTGCCACAAAAATTCCTGCACCGGCAGGTCCCAGACCGGCAGCACCTCATTGACCGCGCGCAGATAGGCCATCAGATCATGGTAGGGGTTCGCGGCGTCGGGGTAGAGCCGGTCGAAAAATACCGGCCCCGCAGAGGAGAAAAGCAGCGCGAACAAAGAGCCGTTAATAATCCATGTCAGCAAGGTCGCAATGAAAAACTGCGCCCGCACCATCGGCTGGGACGTCGAAAAGGCCTGCCAGTAAAGCACGCAGAATTTGGTCAGAAACCAGAATTTATACACGCAGCCGATAATGAACGTCATGACGGCAAAACCGATCACCGGCTGTAATATCTCCCACGGCTGCCGCCCGCCATGGATAAAGCCGTCAGCGGCGACAAAAAACGGGTCGAAGATAAAGGGCATCAGCTCCGGAATCTGGTATTTAAAGGACGAGAAAATCGCAAAGAAAATCGGGAAGATCAGCAGTACCGGAATGGCCTGTAACAGCCGTTTGCCGGAAAAAACCGTATCGCGCAGACCGGCGGCCAGGGCGGGAACCAGCCTTTCGGGCCGCTTGATCGCGATGATATAGCCAAAGAGCAGGCCAACGAACACACAGAAAAACAGCGCGCTGCTTTGCGCGGTTAGGCGCATATAGCTAAACAGCATCAGCGTACCGTGGTCTGTGCCTAGCGCAAGGGTCAGGCCGACGGCCAGTGCATAAAATACGGTTATCCCGGTGATCACCCAGTAAAGAGGCGTCATTAAAACCTCTTTCACCAGGGCGCGAAGTGGTGCGAGCGGCGGTGCGGCAGAAGCGGTGGGGCTTAGCCCTGATGTTTCCATTTTTCCTCTTCCCGGCGTTGTTTGCGCCGTGCTTTGGTAACGGCGCTCATAAATTCCTGGGTTATGGCGCTGGTAATAAGCGCCGCGCTTTTGGTCGGCAGATAGGCGCGGACGGTAAAATGCATGTTGTTAAAATCGCGCGCGGTAAAAGTCACCCGCGGCGCCGGATCGGGCAGCAATATGTGGCTGGTGCGTTTGGTGCGCTTGCATATCTGCGCGGCTTCGTCCTGAAATTCATCCGTATGGCTTGCCACGATGGATTCAAGCTTTTTAAGCAGCGGCACCGGATCGACCAGATCGCTCTGGAAACAGATATCGAACTGGTGCGACTTATACTGTTTTAAATAGCTGAGATTCTCGATCGGGTAGGTAAAATAGCGGCTGTTCGGAATCTGGATGATTTTGCCGGTAAAAGCATAAGTGCCGCGCGCTACGTCCAGCTCCTGAACCTTTGCGGAAAACGGGTTAATATCCACGACTTCGCCGGTAATGCCGTCAATCGTAATCCAGTCGCCCATGCGGAACGGCGCGGTAGACACCCGCATAAACGCGCCCATAAAGCACATAATGACTTCTTTGGTCGCGATCACGATAGCCACGACAAAGGCGGTCAGGGACAGGGCAACCGTATGAAGCTGCGGTGCCCAGATCATGATCAGGCCGAGCAAAACCAGCGCCCAGATCGTATTACGGACATTCTGGACCCAGCGGCGCTGGTCGGGGCTGAGAATTTCGCTGCGGCGGCTTACCGCGCGAATCAGCAGGACGCGGATCGTCCATAACAGCCCGATCATCACACCGGACATGATAAGACCGTTGAGGGCAGCCGTATCGAACGGCACGTTTATTTCAGGTATTGGCAACATAAATTTCGGAGGCTCCTTGAAGGCGCGTCTTTATAAAGTTACAGGGGCATTCGGGCAAGTCAATTATGCGACGGAAAAATTAAAATTTACCTGACGCGATACTGCTTGGCGCGACCTCAGGAAAAGCATATATGAATTAAAAGTGATTGCCATGAGGAGGGCAGAAAAATGAGCGACATTATGAAGCTGATAAAAGGTAAATTAAAAGGCTCAACGACGATGCCGGCCGGCACCGGACAGGCGCCCGGACATACGGATGTGGTGCACCCTCTGGGTCATCATGATCCTCAGGCACATCATCACCATGTTGCCGGCTGCTGCGGTCATGATCACGAACACCGCGTTCTGCATGATCATTGCCACCCACACATGAAGGCCGATGATGCCGAGCTGATCGATGACGAAGGTTCGGCAACACACGGCCACGGTTGCTGCTAGCCTTTAATGCTTGTATCACGGGGAATAACAGGCATTAGGTCACTCAGGTTATGATGTTCACGATCTGGCCGCGGAAGTCCTCGCGGCCGTCTTGATTGTCGTTGATATCTCTTAAAATAAGCGTTTCGTTCTGGTCCGGAAATTCCCGGGTAATGGCGATCGACGCCTGTACCTTGATATGCGTGTCCGGGATGCTAAGCGTATAGTCTTTATAATCTTTGGAACTCCCGAATAACGAGAGAACAGGGCGGCGGCGGTATTCGGCGCCGAATTTGATGACAGTACCGGGCATGACTGTTGCCATGACGGGCTCCTTTTCGTTGTTGGCTTGTATTGTGTTTTGTTAGTGCGAATACAAACAGCCTTGCCGTCTTTTGGTTCCAGCGTAACGGTGGACTTAGGGCGCTTGAACTTTATGAAAATTAAAGAAAATTTATACTAAAATACTGATATTGCTTAAAAAAGCCTTAATTCGGCTTTGCTATGATGAAGCTATATCCATGGTCCACGGCTTCTATCTGTGAAGCGGAGGTTTTTTTAATGGCAGATTCATCCCTTTGGGAGACGTGCAAGCGCAGCGTCGCCCAGCAGACTTTTTATGCCGCCTTTCGCGGCACTTTCGAGCTTATCGAGGCCGACAATGAACCGCTCCGGCGGCAGGCCTATCGTTTGCGCTATCAGGTTTTTTGCGAAGAAAACAATATCAACCTGCACCATCAGAACGAGATGGAGTATGACGCTTACGATGCTTTTTCCGCCCACTACCTTCTGATCCACAAACCAACCGGTAATATCGCCGGCACCGTGCGCGTTGTGTTTCCGGAAGCTGACCGGCCGCTTTTCTCCTTCCCCTTGCAGGCAATTTGCGACCATCCCTTCCTGCATAGTGATGAACGCGCACTGCAGCTTTGTGAAATCTCCAGGCTTTGCATGGCGCGTGAATTTCGCCAGCGCCCTGATGACGGGACGGTCCTGCCTGCCTATCACGAGCCGGAACCGGCCAGTAAATCTTCGGTCTTCGCCCTGCCGGGAATGCGCCGCCGCATCCCGTACGCGCCGCTCGGCCTGTTTCACGGGGCGTTCAAGGCGGCTCTGAATTCCGGGACGCTGAACTGTATTGCCATGATGGATCCGATGCAGTTCCGCAGCCTGAAGCAGCTTGGCATGGATTACCGCGTTCTCGGCCCGCGCCTTGATGCCTTTGGCCGTCATCAGCCGCTTGTTATGAATATCAAAACCGTGCTCGACAGCATGGCCGAACAAAACCGGTTCTGTTGGGAAGTTGTGTCCGATCGCGGTAAGCTGGAACGGCGCGCGACCGAGCTGTCACGGTTTGAATGGCACGACACGATCTTTGATCAGGCCACCCGCGAAAGCGTTATGGACAAGCTGCTTTAAGGCTTTGCCTTTATCCTGTCATCTATGCTTAGATGGCGGCCATGGAAACCGATCTCGATAAAGCACTGGCAGAAGGCATGCGCAACGAAGATGCGCGCATTGATTATTATACCTTGCTGCTGAACTCCAGACTCTACCTCGCCACCTGGGATACGCCCGAAGAGCCGGAAATCATAACCGCGAGCGGTAGTGAAGAGATCAGCCCGGTCATCATTGACAATGAAGAAGGCCGCTTCGTTATGCTGTTCGATACCGAAAAACGGCTGGCAGACTGGGCGCAGCGCGAAGCCGGATACGTTATCATGCAGGGCTATGACGTTTTGCGCACCATCGGCACACAGCTAAGCTGGGCGCTGAATATCGGTACCGACCATATCAAGATCTTTACGCCGGATGAGCTGCAATGGCTGCAGGAAAATGTCCGCACCGGCGCAAACGCCTGAAATTCGCGCAAATAAAAACCATAAAAAACGACTTTTGCTTGTGAATAACTCTGTGCATAAAAATTGGCTTGTGCTAGTTTTTAAGTATGAATTTCTTCTCCCGCCTGTGGCACCGCCTTAGCAATATTTTCAGCCTATCGCCCTTAAAAGACCGGGCCAGAAAGCTCTTTCCGCGCAAGGAAAAAGCAGCCGCCCCGCTCGCCGCGCCGCCAGACGCGGAAGAGGCGGCAAAATCGCACGGCCCGATGGTCGTACGCCAGTACGAAGAACACCCGTCCGATGCCTATATGGAGCTTAAACTCCGTTTCCGCGATATTGGCCGTATGGGCGCGATCGCTGAAACGATGGGGCGCGACTTTCTGACCGCCATGCCGGAAGGAGCGTGGCGCGCCCGTCTTGGCCAGATCGCCTTTTTGCACCGCCGGATGCACGAAGATTTGACCAAGAGCGATCTCAAACATTTGCTCGACCGCGCCAAAAGCCACGCCGAAAACCATGATGAAGACTGGGACGAATGGGACAAGGCCAATCTGCGCGAAATGGAAGATATGCATGGCCGGCAAAGTCCGGTGAGCAGCGACCTCGTTGAAAAGCGCGCCCGGCTTTCCTACGAAGGCCGTCGCCGTCACCGTGATGCGCTGGCCAATAGCGACTGGCCGGGGGCGCGTGAGTTTCTTGCCGAAATGGTCGATATGAACCGCCAGATCGCCGAGTCGAAATGCCGCGCTAATGGCGGTAATTCCTATTATCAGGCGCTGATGGACGAATATATGCCCGGCGTCGGCCTGACCGACGTTGAAGACTGGTTCGGCGCGCTCGATAAAAAGCTCAACAAACTGCTGCCGCAAATCATCAAAAAGCAGGAAGGCGAAGCGCCGCCGCTGCCGATCAAGGATTTCTACCCCGCCAAGGCGCAAATGTGGCTCAACCACGCGCTGCTGGAGGCCATTGGCTTTGATTTTAACCGCGGCGGCCTGTTTGAAACCGGCCATAACCCGGTCGAAGGCGGCACGCCCGACGATACGCGGCTGGTGATCAAGACCGTTGATATTGATAACTTTATGGACTCTATGAAATCGGCGCTGCATGAAGGCGGCCACGGTATTTACATTCAAGGCCTGCCGCGCAAAACCTGGCGTTACCAGCCGGTCGCGCAGGATATGGGCGCCTGTGTCCATGAATCGCAAGCCCTGCTGATCGAGATGATTATCGGCCGCACCCGCTCTTTCTTCGATTTCCTCGCCCCGCGCGTCGAAGGCCTGTTCCACGGCCTGCATAACCCGGTGCTCAGCGCCGAGAACCTACATAAACTCAAGACCCGCGTAGCGCCGAGCGCCCTGCGTAAAAAGGCTGATGAAGTCACGTACTTCTTCCATATGAAGCACCGTTTCGAGCTGGAGCGCGATTTGATCGAAGGCAAGCTCAAGCCCGCCGATCTGCCGGAGGCGTGGAACGGCAAGATGCAGGATATTTTCGGCATCCAGCCTGACAATATCGCCGATGGCTGCTTGCAGGACGTCCATTGGTTTGTCGGCAAATTCGGCTATTTCCCGTCTTATACGGTCGGCCACATGATGGCGGCGCAGCTCTATGAAAAAGTGAATAAGGAAATCGATAATCTCGACGGGCTGATTGCCCGCGGCGACTTCCTGCCGGTCACGCAATGGCTCGGTAAGAACGTCCACTCCAAAGGCCGCCTGATGCGCTTCCCCGAACTCGTTAAACAAGCCACCGGCAGCACCCTGTCCCCCGCCCCGCTGGTGCGGCATCTGGAAGGGCGCTATTTGCACGCTTAATAAAAAACAACCTCAATAAGGAAGATATTTTGCAATGATACGACAATTATGGCTGTGCGCCCTGTTATTGGCTTTTTTCCCGGTTAGCGCTTTTGCGGACGCCAACTCTGACAGGGCCGGCATCCATTCTATGAAACAAAGCACGCTTGCCCGGCTTTACAGGGAAGAACCCGGCGCGCGCACCGAAATCGAACGGGCAGAAGGCTATGCCGTATTTTCCAGCGGCGGTGTTAATCTTATCCTGCTTTCGGCAGCTTATGGTTCCGGCGTTGCCCATGACAATAAAAGCGGCAAAGATGTTTACATGAAGATGGCGTCCGGTGGCCTTGGTATCGGGCTGGGAGTTAAGGATTACCGCCTTGTTTTCGTCTTCAGAACGCGCAAGGCTTTCGACCGTTTTGTCGAACATGGCTGGGATTTGTCCGGTCAGACCGATGCCGCGATAAAGGCAGGCACCGATGGCGGAGAGCTGTCCGAAGCGGCCGCTGTTATGCCGGGTGTTAAGGTTTATCAGCTGACAGAAAGCGGTCTGGCGCTGCAGGCCACCATTCAGGGCACGAAATACTGGAAGGATGATAGTCTGAATTACTAAATTAACCGGGAAAAATTTGAGTGCCGGATAAGGAGTAAATGAAATAGCCCCATGATTAATTACGTTTCCACGCGCGGTGGCGGGACGCCGCAAAGTTTTACGGATGTTTTGCTTTCGGGTATGGCGCCGGATGGCGGGCTTTATGTGCCGGATCGCTGGCCGGATCTTGATCGCGCGCTGCTGAGCAATTTGCAGGGGCTTGGCTATGTCGAGGTGGCGATGCAGGTGATCTGGCCGTTTGTCAGTGGCTCGATCGATAAAAAGACGCTGCGCCGCCTGCTGGAAGAGACCTATCAGGGCGATGCGTTTGATCATAGCTGTGTGGCGCCGCTGGTGCAGGCGGGGCCGAATGCGTGGATTTTAGAGCTGTTTCACGGCCCGACCCTGTCGTTCAAGGACTATGCGATGCAGTTTCTTGGCCGCTTGTTCGATCATGTTCTGGAAGAGCGCGGCGAGCGTATCACCATTGTCGGTGCGACCTCCGGCGATACTGGAAGCGCCGCGATCGAGGCCTGCAAGGGCTGCAAGAATATCGATATTTTCATTCTTCATCCCAAGGTGCGTACCTCTGAGGTGCAGCGCCGCCAGATGACCACGGTTGATGCGCCGAACGTTCACAATATCGCGCTCGAGGGCAATTTCGATGATTGTCAGGCAATCGTCAAAGGCCTGTTTGCCGACCAGAAGCTGCGCGAGCAGATCAACCTTTCTGCGGTTAATTCGATTAACTGGGCGCGGATCATGGCGCAGATCGTTTATTACTTTGTTGCCGGTCTGGCGCTGGGCGCGCCGGGTAGACCGGTTTCCTTTACGGTGCCGACCGGTAATTTTGGTAATGTTTATGCGGCTTATGCGGCGCGGCGCATGGGGCTGCCGATCCACCGCCTTGGCATCGCCACAAACCGCAATGATATTCTCGCCCGCTTTTTCGAAGGCGGTGAAATGAAGCTCGAAACCGTTGTGCCGTCACTCTCGCCAAGCATGGATATTCAGGTTTCGAGCAATTTTGAGCGCTACTTGCTGGATTTGCTCGGTAACGATCAGGCGCAGCTTGGCAAGATTATGGATGGCTTTAAAAAGAACGGTAGTTTCAAGCTCCCGCCCGCCGCCATGAAACGCGCTCGTGAGGAATTTACCGCTTCGCGCTGCGGCGACCTTGAAACGCTGGACGTGATGAAAAGCTGTTACGCGGAAACCGGAATCCTGATCGACCCGCATACCGCTGTGGCGATGCATGGCGCGACGGCGACCATGCAAAAAGAGCCGCAAGTGCCGATGGTGGTACTGGCCTGCGCCCACCCCGCCAAGTTTCCTGAAGCGGTAGAGCAGGCAACAGGCGTCAAGCCGCCCGCCGTTGCGCGCCTGACCGACATCATGAAAAAGGCCGAGCATTACACGCCGATGCCGCATGATCTTGATATGGTCAAAAAATATGTTCTGTCCCATACAGGCTAGCAGCTTTTGCACCCCGCGGTTTTGTTATGGTAAAATTCTCCTGTAATTACAAGGAGCGTTAGCGCGGGATGGACGTCTCAAAATTAACCCGTACGATTCGCAAGTCGCTTGACTGGCTGCTCTATACCAAAGAGGAGCTGCACCTGCGTGAGCGTGACATTGCGATGGATAAGCTCCGTCTGAAAAAGACCGTAACAAGCGCGGATATTATGCGCGCCGATTTTGGTACGGACTGCCCGAACGGGCTTGATATTCCGGCCTATCCGTCTCATCAGTGCCGTTTGGTTAATCTTAAAACGCTGGCTGGCTTTCAGGACTGGTCGCCGGAAGAGCAGGAGCGGGAGCTAAGCCGTGTTGGTGGCCGCGCCGGTGTCGATGACAGGATTTACCTGAACCCCAAACATCTTGCCAAAAATCCCAGTGAAAATATTTTCGGACGCAAGGCCCAGCATACTTTTGCAAATCTCATGAGCCACGAACATACGCACCGGCTGCAGGGCGTCCAGCGCGATCTCGGCCTGCCTACGGCCATGAAACAGTCCAATATGAGCGAACTGTTATCGCCGGTCGAAGCCAAAGGGCTGGTCGGTAAATCAAGGCGGCTTTATCAGGAGTTCAATGAAAAAGCCCTCGATAAAAAAGCCGAGAAACAATATGACTTTAAAGTCGGGGATTATTTTGCCAAGGAAGAGGAAATACAGGCGCGGATGAATGAAGTGCTGGCGCAGGGCTATGCCGGATGGCAGCGTATGCCGGTGACAAAAACCGAGTTGCAGGCGGCCTTCATCAATCTCGGCCTGCCTTGTCCCGAAAAAATCAGGCAAGGCATAGAGGCACAGGAGCAAGGGCGTCAGGCGCTAAAGGATTTTCGCTGCAGCTCCGCAATGCGGCATCAGGTCAGAAGCGAAATCTTCGAGATCGATCTGGCGCAGCAATATACCAGCTTTGAAGACCGTAAAACTGCATTCTGGGATCGCGCCCTGCCGGGCATGTACGGAGAATTGCTGGAGCTATGGGGCGATGTGCAAGGTCGCGCCCGTATGGGGCTTGATACAAGCTATCTTCCTGCCAAAAAATTATTGCTGGCTGTCAAAGACGATGCGGTGCCGCTGGAAAGTCTGCAGCAAATGGTCGATGAACTGCCGCCCGCGCTGGCCGACAGGGTTTTGCATGGGATCAACGAAATGGCCGCAGGAAACAATAAAGCGCGAAGGGACATGGTAATTGATGCCCTGTTCGCCCGTGACGAAACCCGCGAGGCCTTGCTTGCAAGCGATACGGCAGATTTGGGTAATCCGTCTTCTGCGGTACCCGGATGGTGGGGCGCTTTTATCAGCGGCAACACGGGGCTGCTGGATCGTTACATGGATGCAGGGCTGGATATTTCCCGGTCGGTGACGTATCAGGGGAAAGGGCAATCATGTCAGGTAAATATTTTCGAATTCGTGCAAAGAATGGCAGATACCACCGATATGCTGGAAGGCAGGAAAAAGCCGCGCAAAGAATTGAAACATATGTTTGATGACGCCGCCGCGCGGCAGAACTTTAAAAATGTGCAGGTCAGGCATGGCATAACATTGCAGCATATTGCCCGTTACATTGATGACCCCGACAAAAAAATGACATTCACCGATGGTCAAAAACAAGACACGGCCAGCATGAATGACATTCTCGCTCTGGCAGGCCTGCCGCCTGTCGAACGTCAGGGCGCAACCCCTGAAACCCAAGGGCGGCAGTCCAGCTCGCATTTTGCTTCTCATTTGTAACAAACTTGTAGACCTGCTCTTGCTCCTGCCCGTTTTCTGTTCTAGATAACTTGAATGAGTATTCAAATCACAACATTACCAAACGGGCTGCGCGTTCTTACGGATCGCGTTGCCGGAGTTGAAAGCGTCGCCGTCGGTGTCTGGGTCGATGTCGGGACGCGTCACGAAGATATGGTCCATAACGGCATCGCCCATATGGTCGAGCATATGATGTTCAAGGGCACACCGACCCGTACCGCCGTCCAGATCGCCGAGCAGATCGAGGATGTTGGCGGCCAGATGAATGCCTATACCAGCCGCGAAGTGACTTCCTATCACATGCATATGCTGAAGGAAGATTTGCCGCTGGCGATCGATGTGCTGGGCGATATCGTTCAGCGCCCGACCATGCCGGATGACGAGGTCGAGCGCGAGCGCCATGTTATCCTGCAGGAAATTGGCATGACGCTGGATACGCCGGATGACTGGATTTTCGATCTTTATCAGGAAACCGCCTATCCGGACCAGACGATCGGCGCACCGATTCTGGGTCGCGCCGGTATTATCGAGAATATGAAGCGCGAAACGCTGATGGATTATGTTGCGCATTTCTATACACCGGAGCGGCTGGTGATCGGCGTTGCCGGTAATGCCGAACATGATCGGGTGGTGGAACTGGTGACAAACGCTTTTTCTGAATTGCCGCAGAACCGCCCGGTTGAAATGCCCTCAGCCCGTTATGAGGGCGGCGATGTCCGTGTGGAAAAAGAGCTTGAGCAAAGCCACGTAATTCTTGGTTTCCGGGGCATGTCACGTCATGCGAAGGATTATTATGCGGCAGTGCTGCTGAGTATTGTGCTTGGCGGCGGCATGTCTTCGCGCCTGTTTCAGGAAATCCGGGAAAAGCGTGGGCTGGTCTATTCGGTTTTTTCCCATCATGTGCCGTATCAGGATGACGGCCAGTTCCTTATTTATGCAGGTACCGGCCCCAACCAGCTCCCCGAATTAATGCCGGTGCTGTGCGAAGAAATTAGCAAGATTAACGAGCCGGTCACGGACGTCGAATTGCAGCGCGCTAAAGCGCAGATTCGCGCCGAAATTCTGATGGGGCAGGAATCTATGATGCGCCGCGCTAACCAGCAATCCAAGCATCTCATCCATTTCGGAAAGCAGCTCGACCTGTATGACAAGATCGCCGCGATCGAGGCGGTTACATTGGAAGACGTATCGGCCGCAGCGAAAAAGATTTTCTCTTCTGCGCCGACCGTCGCCGGGCTGGGGCCATTGAAAAAGCTCGAATCTTATGATGCGCTAAAGGGAAGGCTGGCGGCATGATCTGGCCGCGCCGCAGGATCTATCCTGTCCGCGTTGTCCCGTCCGTCAGGCTTCAGGGCCCCCGTACAATCATTCGCTCACCGCTGCCTGAGGACTGGCCGCAATGGGCCGAGGTGCGTGAACGTAACCGCGCCATGCTGACCCCGCTCGAACCGACCTGGCCGCAAGACTGCCTTTCGCGAGAGTTTTTCGCCCGCCGACTGGAGCGCCAGATGGCCGACTGGCAAAAAGGGCGCGCCTATTCTTTTCTGATCTTTGCAGATGATAATCAGAGCCTGCTGGGCGGTATTAACATTAACAACGTGTCCCGCGGCGCCGCGCAGTTTGCATCGTTGGGATACTGGCTGGATAGGGACGTGCAGGGGCAGGGTTATATGACCGAAGCGCTGACGCAAGTGATCGATTTCGGTTTCAAAACCATCAATTTGCACCGCTTTAACGCCGGATGCCTGCCGGACAATGAAAAAAGCAGCGCTTTGTTGCGGCGGCTCGGTTTTGAAGAAGAGGGGCTTGCCCGTAAATATGTCCAGATTGACGGCAAATGGCAGGACCACCGCCTGTTCGGTTTGCCGGTAGAACACTGGTCGCCGCCGGAAATCCGTTCATAACTTTCGGCATGCTTAGCGCAGCAGGATCACCGCCCAGCTAAAGACCATAATCAGCAGGCTGAGCAGCACGGCGGCACTGCCCATATCCTTTGATTCCTTGGAAAGCTCGTGTTTTTCGAACGAAATCCGGTCAATCGCCCGCTCGATCGCGGTATTAAGAAGCTCGACCAGCAGCACAAACAAAACGCTGGAACAAAGCAAAAGGCGCTCTACACCCGTTTCGCCGAGATATAGACCGAGGGGGATCAGAATAGCGGCCAGCAGGATTTCCTGTTTGAACGCTTCCTCGGTGCGGTAGCACGCTTTAAAACCGTTCATTGAATGAAACAGGGCGTTCCAGATACGGCGCAGGCCTTTATTGTTCTTTGGTGCTGCCATTGTAAAAATCAGGCGCTGCCGGCCTCCCCTGAAAGCATACCCGGATCGATCCCGAGTTTCTGAACGGCGCGAACCCATTTTTCGTCTGCCGTTGCGGTGAAGATCAGTTCCGGGTCAGGATCTGCGACCAGCCAGGCATTTTGCTGTATTTCCTGATCAAGCTGTCCCGGGCTCCATCCCGCATATCCGAGGATGAACAGCATTTGCTGTGGCCCTTGTCCGTTTGCGATGGCTTTTAGCGCGTCAATCGTGCCGGTGACGCTGAAATCATTGTCGATCTTGATTGTATCGTCTTGTTCAAAATCCTTGCTGTGCAGGACAAAGCCGCGCGCTGTTTCGACCGGGCCGCCGCTCATCACCGGCGTTCCGGTCGTGCCGTCTTTACCGTCCGGCTGAATGTTCAGTTGTTCAAGAAGCTGGCTGAGATCAACGCCGGGCAAAGTATGATTAATGACCAGCCCCATCGCCCCGTTTTCATCATGGGCGCAGACATAAATGACCGCCTTGTGAAAGCGTGGATCGCCCATTGCCGGCATTGCCAGCAAAAGCCGTCCTGTAAGGTAATCGCCACTTTCGGTGCTTAGTGTCATTCGCTTCTTTTAACAGTTCGTTGCTATCATATATAATTAGCATATCCTAAAAATTGTAAACAGGAGATAAGGAAAAACAGCCTGTGTTTAGATTTTTTATTTTTACTTTCATAATGTTAGTCACGGCACATTCTTCCGCGATGGCGCTGGAGAGTCGCTTTGTCTCTGCGGATTATATTCAGGCGAGATTACTTGGCGGCACAAACGGCAGCGGACAGCAGGAGAAAATTCCCGCCGGTCTGGAAATCAGGATTAATGATGGCTGGCATGCTTATTGGAGAATGCCAGGTGATGGCGGGTTAGCGCCGGTACTTTCGTGGAGCGGTTCGGAGAATGTCGAAGCGGTGTCTGTTTCGTGGCCTGCGCCCGCACGTTTTGAAACGGTCGGTCTGTATAGTTTCGGTTATGAGAAGAGCGTAACCTTGCCGCTGGAAGTAAAGGTAAAGGAGCCGGGCAAGCCGGTTAAGCTGAATTTGCAAGGCGATATTATGGTCTGCAAGGATATATGCGTACCGCAAACGGTCAGCCTTGCGCTCGATATTCCTGCCGGGGAGGCAACGCCCGCCCCGGCGATGAAGCTGCTTGAAGAAGCGGCAAGTGAAGTGCCGCATCAAGGTGATGTGCCGGGGCTGCGTATCGACAATTTTGTCGCTGGGCCGGATGCGATTGTGATTAACGCCTTTTCGCAGGCCGGATATGATGATGCAGATTTGTTTATCGAAGCGGGCGATTTGTATATAACCGCGCCGCCGGAGATTATGCCGGATAAAAACGATCCGCGTAAGGCGATGTTAAAGATAGCTGCGCCGGAAGGTATTGATAATATCGCTGAATATGTTGGCGGTCGCAACGTGACCTTGACGTTGGTAAATGGCAATCAGGCGATTGAGAAAACGATCTATTTTCAGGAATAACGCCGTATATTAATTACTGGTCAGTACAACCCGCCAGTGCCAACGGTTGCGGTTTCACCGTTATCGCCGGACAGGCTCGGCATCAGGCTGATGCCCTTACCATCTAGAATATACATCTTGTCGGTCGGTTCGGTGCCGACAAGGAACGATTCCCAGATGATCCGCTCATCGCCCGGCTGGGCACGTGCCCCGGTATCGGCATTGATCTGTACCTGCCGTACGCCCGGCGGAATCCGGAACGGGATGGCGGGCTTGTCTGCCAGCGCTTCTTCCATGAAATCCTTGAAGACCGGTACAGCAACGGAAGAACCGGTTTCCTTGCGCCCTAAAGAGCGCGGCTCGTCAAAGCCGATAAAGACGCCGACAACAAGGTCAGGCGAAAAGCCGATAAACCACGTATCGCGCGATTCGTTGGTTGTGCCGGTCTTGCCGGCCAGCGGACGGTTCAGCGATTTGATCCTGATGCCGGTGCCGCGCTCTACCACGCCTTCCAGCATGGAAACAATCTGATAGGCTTTGCGCGGGTCGGCG
>CBDUPU010000014.1:0-19513 GCA_965369185.1 uncultured Rhodospirillales bacterium | reverse complement strand
TATCTGCTGGCCAGTGCGCATGATGAGATCTGGCTGCAGCCGATGGGGGTGGTTTCGATCCCCGGCATGCGGGTAGAAATGCCTTATGCGCGTGAGGCGCTGGACAAGATCGGGGTGCAGCCGCAAGTGTTTGCGCGGGAAGAGTATAAGAGCTTCTTTGAGAGCTTCACCCTGATGCAAATGTCCGAGCCGAGCCGCGAAATGATGGGCGCGATAGTTGAAGATATTGCCACCCGCTCTGCCGCCGGTATTGGCGAAACGCGCGGTATGGACGCGCCGCAGGTAAAGGCTGCAGTTGATCAGGGGCTGTTTACCGGTGAGGAGGCTCTGGCGGCAAGGCTGATCGACAAGCTGGATTACAACGATAGCTTTAACGCCTATATCAAGGCAAAGGTCACGGGCGATCCGGACGGGGACGATAAGATATTTTCTTCTATCGGCGCCTATATCAAGGACGTGGCCGAGCGTAAGAGCTTTACGGGTGTTGGCGCGAAGAAACCGAAAGTCGCGCTGATTTATGCGGTAGGTGAGTTGGTCGAGCATGATGGCGGTTCTCATCCTTTGTCTGCCGGAAACAAGCTGGTTTCTTATATTCGTGATGCGGTGGATGCAGGCGATATTGATACGATTGTGCTGCGTATCGACAGTCCCGGCGGTTCCCCCATAGCGGCAGAAGCGATACGCCGCGCTGTGGTCAAGGCGAAAGAGGCAGGGATCAAAGTTGTTGTGTCGATGGGCGCATCTGCTGCGTCCGGCGGGTACTGGATTGCCGCGGATGCTGACAAGATTTTCGCGCTGCCCTCGACATTGACCGGCTCGATCGGTGTGACGGGCGGCAAGTTCTCGCTGGAAGAAATGTGGGGTAAGATCGGGGTTAACTGGGACGGGATCAGCTGGGGCGAAAATGCCGGGCTGTGGTCGTTTAACCAGCCTTACACCGCGTCCGAGGCCGAGCGAATGAATGCGTTGATGGATGATATTTATAGCGGCTTTCTCAAGCTTGTCGCCGAAGGGCGCGGCATGAGCGCCGAGCAGGCGCGGGCGGTTGCCGGAGGGCGCGTCTGGACTGGTGCGCAGGCGCTCGGCATCGGGCTTGTCGATGAGCTTGGCGGGCTGGATGCCGCGCTGGACTACGTCGCCGCCCAGCATGGTCTGGCCAGCCGCGACGGGCTGCGGATTGTGGCGCTGCCGGCACCGAAAACGGCGCTGGAGCGGGTGATCGAGCTGTTTGAGGGGCAGGTGCAGATGTCGAACTTCCTCAAGAACCATGCGGGCATTCTGACGTCACTGGGCGAAGTATTCGACCGTATGCAGGCCGAGGCGACACCGACCGGCATTAGCGCGACCGCACCCGGATTGGTGCTTGCAGAGTAGTCACGGTTTCGCCGCCATTTTCTATCCAGCCGCAGCGCATGACGCTGCTATTTTGCGCCACGGCGATCTTGCCGCTTTTATCAACCAGAATGAACGCCCCGTCGCCACTGACCTTTCCGGCCAGCCGGTTTAGCGCTTGCTGCGCCGCTTCGGCCGCGCCCAGTCCCTCGCGCTCGATCAAAAAAGCGGCGTAGGCGGCGGTTGCGGTGCGGATAAAATGTTCGCCTATGCCGGTGCAGGAAATTGCGGCGCTGTCATTATCGGCATAGTTCCCCGCGCCGATCAGCGGGCTGTCACCGATGCGCCCCGGCATTTTTGTGCCATGGCCGCCAGTCGAGGTCGCGGCGGCGAGATTGCCGTGAATGTCGCGGGCGACCGCGCCGACCGTGCCGTTTTCTTTTTCTGTATCTTCCAGCCAGTCTTCGACCTGTTCCAGCGCTTTTTCTTTGCCCTCGCGGAAATAGTCGTGACCCGCCATGGTGATGTTTTGCGATTTTGCGAAGGACAGCGCGCCGTCTGCGGCCAGCATGACATGCGGCGTTTGTTCCATTACGGCGCGGGCGAGCGTGACCGGGTTGCGAACGCCCTTGATCGCCGCGACCGCCCCGGCCTTTAAGCTCTGGCCGTCCATGATCGAGGCGTCGAGCTCGAACTCTCCGGCAGCATTGGCGTTGGCACCGTAACCGGCATTATAAAGCGGATCATCTTCCAGCAGCCGGACACAGAGCGTTACCGCATCCAGCGCGCTGCCGCCGCTTTCAAGCAGCTTGCGGCCTTCGCTTAAAACCGCATCAAGGCTGGCGCGCAGGGCAGGCTCCACCCGCGCGGCCTTATCAGCCGAACCGCCGGCGCCGCCATGAATGGCGAGGCTGAAGGTTTTATTGCTCATTGTCCTGTGCACTTTCGCTTTTAGAATCGTCCCCGAACAATTTGGCCAGTGTCGGCTCCAGATCCGGCCAGCCCATGATGATATGGTCGGGGCCGATATTATGTTCCAGAATTGCGATCGCGGCGTTGAGCGTATAGGCAATCGGCTGGATGTCGCAGGGTAGGTAAATCTCCGCTGCCAGCGCCGCTTTAACGTCTTTGTGGCGGTCGCCGATATACCAGATATGATCGTCCTGCCCCGGCTTTGGCGCCATATCGTCAACGGCGCGCAGGATCGGGTCGGGCCAGGGCTTCGCGCGGCTGATGTCCTCACGGAAAATGGTGATCTCGAAATATTTCTCAAGGTCGAACTTGGCCAGCACGTCATGGCCATAGCCCTTGCCAAGGCCGTTGCTGATAATGCCCATGCGCACGCCGCGCGCTTGCAGGAAATCGAGCACGTCGTAAATACCGGGGCAGGGCTCGACAATTTCCTCGACCGGCTTGCGGCGGAATTTGTGCATGGCGCGGTGGACCAGTAGCTTCTTGCGCTTGCCGTGGTGAAACTCGACCAGCGCGGGGCTGTGGATTTTGCGCTTGAACAGGCGGGAAAAAAGCGCCGCCAGCTTGTGCGAGGCATCGTCCAGCCGCTCCAGCGCATGCAGCAGCAGCGGGTTGACGTGGCGCACCGTGGTGCCGTCCATATCGAACAGGACTATGGTCGGTTTCTGTAACATGATGAATGAATCTAGCAGAGTTTTGCCGAAAGCAAAGGAAAAGTGACGCAGATGGTCGCGGCGGCGTGCGATTTGAAGAAGCGGGGGCCGTCATGGCCGCTTTGGTTTGCCCCTTCTGCCGCGTTTTGTTTTGAGCATCATGCCGCGCCATCACGGCGCGCATTGTGGCGCGCTGGACGGCCAGAATGCGGCGCAGCAGTAAAAGCTCGGCGCGGTAATGGCCGTGCTTCAGGGCATTGGCGGCGCAGCGCGCCTTGCCCTTTGCGCTGCGCGGGCCGGTGGCGTTTTGCCATGGTCGTTGCCGCCTGATGCGCTCGGCCTGTGCGCGGCGGCGTTCCGGTGGCCAGCCTTTTGTTATTGCTGGCTTTTTCATGGTTCTTCAGTTTGTTCCGGTGGTTGTTCCGGCTGTTTTTGGTTTTTGCGCAGCCGCGTGACCGATTCAACGGTCATGCGGCACTGTTTTTGCGTTTCCACGGCGAGGGTGACGCAGGCGGCATCCAGATAGGCGGGGTTCAGCTCGCCGCTCAGCCGCGGCCTGTGCAGGCCTTTATGCAACAGGCGGTGGAACAGCATGTTCAGCACCTGCGCCTGTTCGGCCAGCAAATCCGGCGCGTCATCCTCATCGGGCAGCGGCGCGCACAAGGCGGCTGCTTCGTCCGGTTCCAGCATAATGTTAAGGGGCAGCGCGCACAGCGCCATACTTTCCGCCGCCATGCGCGTCGCAGGATCAGCGGTGGCAGACAGGCAATCAGCTTCGCCAACAGCCCGTCCACGGTCTGCCGTGTGCGGCAGACGGGGTGGTTGTTTTGTCATGGGGTTATTTTAGGATAGTTTTCCTATTTAGGCAAGAGCTAAGTCTTTAAAACCCTTGCAGCATAAAATCGATGGCGTCGGTAATGGTCTGGCGGTGAGGTGTTTCTATATTGGCGATAGTCGCGCCGAGTGAAGTGGTGGGCAGGGTACCGATGTCGGTGGTCATCAGAACGTAGTTTTTTCCTTTGATTTCGATGACGGGCTTAAGGCGGGGTGAGATTTCCTTTTTGGCTTTTGCTTCGGGAACTAGCGGTATAACAACGCGGGTGTGAAGCCCTTCAAGCAGGTCGGCTTGTACTGAAACGACCAACGGAACGGCAGGGTTGTTATATTTGTGAACGTCGAAGCGTGCCATTTTTATTCTGCCCAGTGCGGTTTGAGTAAGGCGCCATGTTTTGCTATGCGCTCATTATGCGCGTTTAGGGCTTCCTGATTTTGCTCTAGCCATTGTTTCCCGCGAGCCTCGCGGATAGCGTTTAGAATTCCGGCTTCGGCGGCGCGGGAGGTGTTGAGGTCGAGTTCTTTAGCTTCGCGCAGAATTTCTTCGCGGATGGTCAGGTTTACCGGGCGGCGGCTTTTCGTTTTTGTCGGCATTTTTATGTACTCCTATGTCTTATAATATAGCATATGGGTGTGAAATATGCATATTTTTATGCGTATTTTTGTGCGCATGCATGAGGCAGCAAGATCCTTCGTTGTGCTCAGGATGACAGGGGTAGAAAAAAGGTGGTTTAGGCGGATTATTTAGGCGCGTTGCGATCCCTGAACCATGTCGACAGATAAACCCAGCGCTTTCCTAATGTCTCGGTCAGTTTGAACCATGCCCGGTAGAGCGGGTAGAGGGTTTTGTCGGAGCCGGTGAGCTGGACGGTTTTGTCGAAGCGTTTGTCGCCGATGGTGGAGCCTGCGTCCTGGTCCGGGTAGAGCGGAGCGGGGTGGACGACGAGGGTTTCAAGGCCGGTTTCCCATGTGCGGCCTTGCAGCGTGTCGATCGGCACCCAGTTTTTCTGCATATGTTTGAGCATCACCCGCGCGGCCTTGAGACTGAGCAGGTAGCCGTGGGCGCCGCCCGGTGCGGTCGGCAGGCGGGCGAGTTGGTATTTTCCGGTCAGCGGGGCGATTTTACGGCAGCCGCGGGCGTAGATTTTCTCGCTGCCGAGGAAGCGGATGACGTCCCATTTGATTTTGGTTTGCAAAAGCGCCGTGAGGACTTGCGGAAATTCAGGCTCGAAAATTACATCATCTTCCAGTACCACGGCGTAGGGGATATTTTCCGCGTCCATTTTGGCATAGATATTACGGTGCGAGAGCAAACAGCCCAGTTCGCCCGGCAGCAGGTCGCGGCCAAAATAGCGCATGCGTTTTTTGCGGTCGTAAAAGGGCTGGTCATCAGGATCAAGGGCGTAGCCGTCAACCGCTTCGAAAAATTCGTAATTCAGGCCGGTTTTATCCAGACGCGCGCTCATAATATCGCGGCGGTGCGCGTCGCGCGGCAGGTTGATGATGAAAATGGCGGGCTGGTCGGTCATAGTGTTTTACGCGCTTGTTATTTGTTTATATTGTGTTTTACTGGCCGCACCGCATATTAGCAGCTTGTCGTTTGGGCGGTCGGCGGTTATGATCTGCCGCTTCACAAACAAATGAATACTAGCGCCATGAATCGACAGCAACCTGTTTTTTACCTTTCTTTTGCGGTGGTTGCCGCATTGCTGATTGTCAGCGCCGTGGCGATGCCGCGCTTTTTGGCTTACGGGCCGGGGGTGATGGCGCTGGTCTTTTCCGGGCTGTTTGTCTTTGGATGTAAAGAGCGGCTGGCATGGCCGGTCGATGCGCTCAAGCTGTTGCTGCCGGCGCTGGCGCTGGGCGGGCTGAGCGCGCTGTGGGCGCTTGATCCCGGTGAGGTGATGGAGCGCACGGGCAAGCTGGCGCCGGTGATGCTGGCGGGGGCTTTGCTGATCGCGCTGGTGCGGGCGCTGCCGATGGACAGGCTGCGTCCTTATTTGTGGGTGATTTCCGGCGGGGTCCTGACGGCTTCGCTTTTGATCGGGATTGATCTTGTTTTTGATTCGCCGCTTTACCGGCTGGTGCGCGGCGGTTTTGACGGGAACGTGCCGGACGCGGTTTATAATCGCGGCGCGGTGAGTGTGGTTTTGTGCCTGTTCCCGGCGGCGGCGCTGCTCAAGGCGCGGCTTGGTTGCAAGAAAGCGCTGGCGCTGCTGGTGCCGGTGGTCGGCGGGATGCTGCTGCTGGTTGAGAGCCAGTCGGCGCAGCTTGCGCTGGTGGCGGGGCTGATCGTTGCGGCGGCGTTTCCTTATAATTGCCGGGTGGCGTGGTACGGGCTGGCGGCTGCGATTGCGGGGTATATCCTGCTGGCGCCGTTTGCGGCGATCTGGGCATTCGATCAATTTGCGGTCAGTGTCGATAATATGCCGCTGCTTGGCGAAGGCGGCGGTTATGCCGGGGCGCGGATGGAGATTTGGGACTATGTTAGCCGTTATGTGCTGGAAAGCCCGCTGCTGGGGTACGGGCTGGAGGCTTGCCGCATTATTACCGATTTTGATTCGGCGCAGCTTTATCAGCAAGGAACGTCGATCCTGCACCCGCATAATTTTGCGCTGCAGCTGTGGATCGAGATGGGCGTGGCCGGTGCGCTAGTGGGGGCGGGGTTCTTTGTTTACCTTTTGCATGTGCTGCGCACCCGCCTTAGTGCGGAGCAGGCGCGGATTGCCCTGCCGACGCTGATCGCCGGGCTGTCGGTCGGTTCCACGGGCTATGGCATGTGGCAAGGCTGGTGGGTCGGTCTGCTGTTCCTCGCGGCGGCGCTGTGCATTTTCGCGGTGCGGGAGCGGGGCGCGGCGGCGTCAGAAGCTGCTGTTTCTTCTTAAAAATTATTATTTTGTGGCTGTGCGCACGATGTCGGCGGCCATTAATCCGGCTTCTGCATATTGCTTGTCCGGGGCGTCCTGGTCCTGAAACACGTCTGGTAGGTGCATGGTTTTGATGCGGCATTTTGCTAGCAGGCCGGCGTCGTTCATGTGTTCGAGGACGAAAGAACCGAAGCCGCCGCGGGAGCCTTCTTCGATGGTGATGAGCTGGTCGTGATTTTCGGCGAGGTCGCGGATGAGGGCTTCGTCGAGTGGTTTGGCGAAGCGGGCGTCGGCGACGGTGGCGCTGATGCCTTGCTCTGCGAGCTGGTCGGCGGCCTTGAGGGCTTCGCCGAGGCGTGCGCCGTAAGACAGGATGGCTATGTCTTTTCCTTCTCGGATGATACGGCCTTTGCCGATGGGCAGGATTTCGCCCTCTGCCGGGAGGTCAACGCCGAGGCCTTCGCCGCGCGGGTATCTGAATGCGATGGGGCCATTATTATAGGCGGCGGCGGTTGCGACCATGTGGGTCAGTTCGGCTTCGTCGGCGGCGGCCATCAGCACCATGTTCGGCAGGCAGCCGAGATAGGCGATGTCAAAGGCGCCTGCGTGCGTGCAGCCGTCAGCGCCGACCAGACCGGCGCGGTCCATCGCAAAGCGCACGGGCAAATTTTGGATGCAGACATCATGGACAATCTGGTCATAGGCGCGCTGCAGGAATGTCGAGTAAATCGCGACAAACGGTTTGTAGCCTTCGGCGGCAAGGCCCGCAGCAAAAGTAACGGCGTGCTGTTCGGCGATGCCGGTATCGAACATGCGATCCGGAAACTCAAGGCCGAACGCGTCCATGCCGGTGCCGGTATCCATTGCCGCGGTAATACCGACAACGCGCTCATCTTTTTTGGCTTCGGCGATCAGGCTGTTCGCGAAGACTTTGGTGTAGCTGGGGATCAGGCTTTTCGGCTTTTTCTGGTCGCCGGTCACGATGTCGAACTTGGCGACGCCGTGCATTTTGTCCTCGGCGCTTTCCGCCGGGGCGTAGCCTTTGCCCTTTTTGGTCAGGGCGTGGATCAGGATCGGGCCTTCATGGTCGCTGTCGCGGACATTGCGCAGCACCGGCAGCAGCTGGTCGAGATCGTGGCCATCGACCGGGCCGATGTAATAAAAGCCGAGTTCTTCGAACAAGGAGCCATGCCCCATGGCCATACGGGCGCTTTCTTCGGCGCGCTTGGCGGCATGGCGCAGCGGCGGCGGCAGGATTTCAGTGATTTTCTTGCCGGCTTCTCGGGCGTGCAGATAGCGGCGGCCTGATACCAGCTTGGTCAGATAGCGGCTGAGTGCGCCGACAGGCGGGGAGATCGACATTTCATTGTCGTTGAGAATAACGATCAGGCGGCTTTTGAGCGCGCCGGCATTGTTCATCGCTTCGTAGGCCATGCCTGCGGTCATGGAGCCATCACCGATCACGGCGATGACGTTGTTATCGCGGCCGTCGAAGTCGCGGGCAACTGCCATACCCAAACCGGCGGAGATGCTGGTTGAAGAGTGGGCGGCGCCGAACGGGTCGTATTCCGATTCGGAACGCTTCGTAAAGCCCGACAGCCCGCCGCCCTGGCGGATTGTGCGGATACGGTCGCGGCGGCCGGTCAGGATTTTATGCGGGTAGCATTGATGCCCGACATCCCAGATCAGCCGGTCTTCCGGCGTGTTGAAAACAGCGTGAATGGCAACGGTCAGCTCCACAACGCCAAGGCCTGCGCCAAGATGCCCGCCCGTGGTGGACACGGCATCAATGGTTTCCTGCCGCAGCTCGTCGGCGAGACGGGACAATTCTTCATCGGAAAAGCCGCGCATATCGGCGGGGTAGCGAACGCGGTCTAGCAGCGCGCTCTGGCTGTCATCCGCACGAGCCTGTTCGGCGTGTTTTGCTTTGTTGATAGACATAGGAAGCTATATAACCCGCTATGTCGAAAAGAGCAAAATTTTCTTGCAGGTTTTAACATTGCCGCTTTTAGAACGGTGTGCTATTGCTCCTCATGCTTATGTATAATTTGAGGTCTGGCGAAGGAGGCCATCACAATGAAAAGCGGTAATAACTCGAAGCTCGGTAATGAATTTGCGCGTGGTACACGTAGTGGCGGTACTTCCGTTATTAATATGCAGATTGATGGCGTCACAATCTCGGTGACAAGCGATGGTTCAATTTTCTCCAATAACGGCAGAATCGCGACTTTCCGTGCCAGCGAGACGGTCTTGAAGGTTAATAATGATACGCTGGAAGTTTCTGGTGCCAATATCGATCAGGATGGTGTCATTCGCGGCGGCAATGTTAAGCTTAATGGTCGGATGGTTATGTCGAATTGCGAGGATGGCGTCGATCTTGGGAAGCTCGGCGATGGTTTTTCTAAAGTCTATGGTCCAGCGCCATATAGAAATATTAGCCTGAGTATGCGTGGCCCGCGATACTGATATAAGGTTTTATATTTATTTATCGTTATAAAAATTCCCGCTCATGGCGGGAATTTTTTTGTTCGGGTGCGGCCTGTTTATATGAGCTTTATGCCCGGCGGCTGAGAACGTAATTTGCGAGTTCTTCGAGCGTGCCGGAGCGGCCGTCAAAGACTTTCAGATGGCGCACGGCCTGCTGTACCAGCATCTCGGCGCGCATCCGCGCAGCGTCTTTACCCATCGCGGTAACGAAGGTCGATTTGTTCGCTGCGGCGTCCTGATTGGCAGGTTTGCCGGTTTCGCTCGGGTCGGCCTCAACGTCAAGAACATCGTCCGTGACCTGGAAGGCGAGGCCGAGATCGTAGGCATAGTTGCAAAGCGCCTTGCGGTGCGGTTCATCGGACTTGCCGAGAATTGCGCCGGCCTCACAGGCAAATGCCATCAGCTTGCCGGTTTTCATGCGCTGCAGGCGGCTGATCGTGCCAACGTCAAATTCTTCTTTCTCGCCGAGCAGGTCGAGCATTTGCCCGCCGCACAGACCATGACCGCCAGCGGCTTCTGCGAGTTTGGAGACAAGCTCGCAACGAACGCGCGGGTCTTCGTGGGTGGCCGGATCGCTCAGCACCTGAAACGCCAGAGCAAGCAGGGCGTCACCGGCCAGAATGGCGGTGGCCTCGTCAAAGGCGCGGTGAGTAGCAGATTTGCCACGGCGCAGATCGGCGTTATCCATCGCCGGAAGATCATCATGGATCAGCGAATAGCAATGGACGAATTCAATCGCGGCAGCAACGCGCTTGGAGCGGCGCGGATCAACATTAAACAGATTGGCGCAGTCTTTTACCGCCATTCATTGTGCCATAGCGCATGGCCTCGAACAGCCGGTCTTCCGGCAGATCGGTTTCAGGCAGCAATTTGGCAATGGTTTTGTTTACGGCCTCAACGACCTCGTCCATTTGTTTTTGCAGGCTTTTGGGCGCTTCGCGTGGTGAAGGCATCCAGATTACTCCTCTTCGGCGAACGGCGTTTTTTCAATCTGGCCGTTCTGATTGACGCTGATTTTTTCAATTTTGGCCTGCGCCTCGCGCAGCTTCTTCTCGCAATGTTGCTTCAGGGCAATGCCGCGTTCATACGAGGCAATGGAATCTTCAAGCGGCGTGTCGCCTTTTTCAAGGTCACGTACAATCGTTTCCAGCTCTTTCAAAGCAGCTTCGAAGGTCAGTTGTTCGACTGGCGTTTCGGTGTTCATGGTTAAGTTCTGCACTTAATTCTGTTGTTAGATTCTGTCTTCGTCCGGCATTAACTTATATCGAGGCCGCAGGCAGTCTATGTCAGATCCGCACAATTCACAAGACGCTAGGCTCAGGAATTGCGTTAATAACCTGTTAAACATGCCATGCAGCGAAGTCTTGGCTGCCCATAATTCTTTGCAAGGCGGAGAATAGGGAAAATCCTATATAATTATAGTAGGGCTTAATTGAGCGCAGACGCGCATAGATTTGAGTGGAGGCTAAAATGCAACAGAAACAAGAGCATAAAAGCGAAGGCTTGAGCACAGATTACCTCGCCTGGCGCATCATGAATGCAAAACGCCGCGAAAAAGAGACGAAGCGCAATAAGGAGTATAATCTCCGTCCACGTCTCCGCAGCGAGTTACACCATTAATTTCAATTGCGGCGGACGCTTATCGCGCTTTTCCGCGCTTCCGGTGCTCACGTATTCGCATACGCTGCGCGCCGGTTCTCGAAAAACACGATATTCGCCTCGCCGAAATTGAAATTGGCAAAAAATATTAAGTTTTGAGATCCCGGAATATTGGTTTTCGGGATTTTTTTTGAGTTACCTTTATGTCATCCCGGAAATGCGAAAGCATTATCCGGGATTTTTCCCGCAGGAGGTCATGTCGGCATAAACCCCGGATCAAGTCCGGGGTGACGACGGAGGGGGAGTGACGGTTTTGCTATAGGCGTCATTGCGAGGAGCGTTAGCGACGCGGCAATCCAGCTTTTGGTAAGGGCTGGATTGCTTCGCTTTTGCTCGCAATGACGGGCTAGAGATCGGCGAGGGCTTTTAGATGGGCGGAGACAGAGGTCTTCAGGGCTTCGAGGTTGTAGCCGCCTTCCAGAGCGGAGATTACTTTGCCGCCGCAATGCTTGTCGGCGAGGGCGCAGAGGCGTTCGGTTACCCAGAAATAATCATCATCTTCCAGCATCAGTCCGGCGAGCGGGTCGTCCTTATGGGCGTCAAAACCGGCGGAGATTAGCAGCAGGTCGGGCTTGAAGGCTTCGATTGCGGGGAAGGTCTGTGCTTCATAAGCAGCGCGGAAAGCGGCGGAATCGGTGCCTTCGGCCAGCGGGATATTCAGGGTTTTGCCCGGTATGTCTTCGGCGGGATCGCCGGTGCCGGGATAGAGCGGGAACTGGTGCGAGGAAATAAAGAAAATATCTTCGGCGCGGCGCGCCATCAGGTCGGTGGCGTTGCCGTGATGGACGTCGAAATCGATAATGGCGATGCGTTTTAAACCGTGCGCTTTTTGTGCGTGGCGGGCGGCGATAAAGATGTTGTTGAACAGGCAAAAGCCCATGGAGCGGTGCGGCTCGGCATGGTGACCGGGCGGGCGGACGGCGCAAAAGGCGCGGGTGCAATTGCCGCTAATAACATCATCAACCGCCTGACAGACCGCTCCGGCGGCGCCCAGCGCCGCGTCCCATGAGGCAGGGCAAAGCACCGTATCTGCATCAAGCGCGGCATAGCCGTGATCGGGAATGGCATCGGCGACACGGTGGATATAGCTCCAGTCATGGGCAAGGGCGATGGTTGCCTCTTCGGCGGGCGTGGCCTCAAACACCGGCAGCGCGTTGAACGGCGCTTCTTGCAGCAGGTCAAAAACGGTTTGCAGCCGGGCAATGCTCTCCGGATGGCCGGGTCCGGTATCATGGCGCAGGCCGGAGGTGTTTTTGTAGATGTTTGTTTTGATGGGCATCCCGGATTTTAGCATGGGCTAAAGCTGCATGACAATGCTCTCACTCTATGGTTAAATCCTTGCCATGGCACAGGGACTTCATACGACGATCGAGAAACTTTCGCATAAGCTGCAGCATCGCTGGGTGCCGAAGTGGCATGAGGCGTTTTGCGACCCGGAGGGCGGGTTTTATGAGCGCCTGGGGCACAGTTTCAAGCCGATCAGCACCGGGCAGAAGCGGCTTTTGACGCAGTGCCGCCAGCTGGCGATTTATGCGCATTCGGGGCTGCATGGCGTGTCGCGCGCTTATACCGGCGATCTGGCCGGGCGGTTTTCGTTTCTGGTCGATAGTTATTATGTGCCGGAAACGGGCGGCTGGCGCTATAGCATCGATGAAGACGGCAAGCCGCTTGATAATAGCTATGACCTTTACGGGCAGGCCTTCGTTATTTTCGCGCTGGCGCAATATTACCGGCTGAGCGGTGATGAGCGGGCGCGGGAGTTATCCTTGGAGACGCTGCATTTTATTGACCAGCATTTCCGGCTGCCCGGTTTGATCGGGCTGGTCGAGGGGCTGGATGAGAAGCTAAAACCCTTGCCGGACAAGGTGCGGCGGCATGAGAGCCATATGCATTTGCTGGAGGCGTGTTTGTTCGCGGCGGAAAGCTCCAGCGATGCGGCTTATCGCAAGATGGCGGATGAGCTTGCCGACCTGTTTGTGAATTACCTTTATGACGCCAAGGCGAATTTGCTGAGTGAGTATTATAGCGACGATCTCAAGCCGCTGGCGCAGCATGGCTATATCGTGCTGGAGCCGGGGCATTATTGCGAATGGATCTGGCTGCTGAAAAAACATGCGCGGATGCATAATGATGAAAGCCGCTATGACGATTTGTGCAAGCCGCTTTTGGAGTGGGCGAGTACGCAGGGCTGGGACGCGCAATATGGCGGGATTTATGACGAGCTTGCCCCTGATGGCAAAATCATTGCCGATACCAAGCGGATCTGGCCGCTGGCCGAAGCGCTCAAGGCCAATGCGCTGATGCTGGATAGCGGCGTTGACAAGCTGGCGGTCAAGCAGCGGATTAACAAGATGGTCGCGGTTCTGGATGCGCATTATATGCAAGAGCGCGGCTTCTGGACGGAATGGCTGCGGCGTGACCTTTCCGCCGAGACGGATTACATGCCGGGCACGACGCCGTATCACGTTTATTTCGGGATCATGGAAACGCGCGAGGTCGTGCTGGCGCGCGGGCGGACGCGGTCACTGGTCGCGGGGCCGCAGCTCTGGCTGTACGGCCTGCGGCGGCGGATTTCCGAGCGGGTGCGCGCGGTGCGTCTGGGGCTTAAGGCGCGGCGCTCCTGATCTTAAGGGCGTACCGGTTGATTGGCCGGGGCGACTCTTTTCGCGGGGATGATGGCGTTTTCTTCAAGAATGGCCTTTGCTTCCCCGGTTTTTTCTTCGGTTATTTCTTCTAATTCAGATTCAATCGTGGCTTCGGCTTCGGCTTCGGGGACTGAAGGCGCGGCTTCTTCGATGGTGATGATTTCGGCGTTGTCTTCAGTTGTTATTGTCTCGGTTTGCGGAAGCTCTTGCGGGAAGGCAGGCGCTTGCGGCTGGTCTGCGGCGACAGGCGCGACGATTGTTGTCGGTGCCGGTGCGGCCTGAACGGCTTTTTCAATTATTTTGTCGAGTTCATTTTCTGCCGGTTCTGCCTGTTGGGCGACGGGGGCAGGCTCGGCAGCAAGAGCCGGCTCCGGTTTTGGTTCTGGCTCAGGCGCTTTTGCGGTCACGGGAACAGGCGGCTTGGTCGCCGGGATGACGGTCATTGGTTTGGCCGTTGCTGCGGCGCTGGCGGTGCTGGATTCGATGTAATGTTCCGGCACGTATTCGGAAGGAACCGGGCCTTCGCTAAGCGCGCGGTTATAAGCAAGCTCGCCTTCGGTCAGCTGGAAGCCGACGAGAATTTCGTAGTCGGTGGCATAGTCGCCGGTCAGCGGAATGATCTGGCGCATATTTTCATAGTCTAGCGTGGTCTCGTCTTCGGGGCGGTAGGTGATTGTGGTGGCGAAGACTTCCTTGGCGACGATGTTGCCGTCTTTTGTGGTGATGGCGACAAAGTACGGGTAGGCGAAGCTTGGCTCGTCAGTGTGTTTGACGCGGCCATGGGGGCCGAGTTTACCTTCAAAGGTCAGGTTCAGTTCGACCGCGACATTGTTTTCATTGCGGGCGCAGTTGGTTCTCAGGTCTTTCAGCACGACCGAAGAAATGCGGCTTGTCGGGGTCGGGCGGTCAGGGTTGGTGAACTGGTGCAGGGCGGCGAGGTCTTCGACGATTGTTACGGGCGGGCAGTCCTTGCCTTCGGTGACTGTCGTTATGCGCGCTGTCGTTTGCGTGTCAGGAGACAGGCCGCCTTCCATCATTGCCGGTGCAAAAGCGCCCGGTTGTGAAGCGGAATCGGACGCGGCAACGGCTTCGGCCACTGTGTCCTGAGGCTGCTGCTCTTCGTTTTCGGTGCTGCCAAAGCGCGGCATCTGGATCGCGCTGATACGGTCTTTCATGCCGTGCATTGCGTTATCGACCGATTCGCAGCCGCCGAGCGGCAGGGCCATCGCAATAAAAGCCAGAGTCAGGAACGCCTTGGTCGTAAAGGTTTTTTGGCGGGTCATTAAAGCCTCACGGTCGAAGTCACTATCAATTTAAGAGAGAGGGAACATTACGAGAGCTTGACCGGCATGGCAAGGGGCAACTATATAAGGCTCTATGAACAAAAAGCCCTTAACCATCCTTCTTGCCAATCCGCGCGGTTTTTGCGCCGGGGTGGACCGTGCCATACAAATTGTGGAAAAGGCGCTGGAGAAGTACGGCGCGCCGGTCTATGTCCGGCATGAGATCGTTCACAATAAATTCGTGGTCGATTCGCTGAAAGAAAAAGGCGCGGTGTTTGTTGAGGAGCTGGACGAGATTCCAGATGACGGGCGTCCGGTGATTTTCTCGGCGCACGGTGTTCCCAAATCCGTGCCGGAAGCGGCGGAGCGGCGCGAAATGTTCTTTATTGACGCAACCTGCCCGCTGGTAAGCAAGGTCCACCGCGAGGCGGAGCGGCATTACAAGAACGGGCGCCAGATCATATTGATCGGCCATGCCGGACATCCGGAAGTCGTTGGCACAATGGGGCAGTTGCCGCAGGGTGCTGTACTGCTGGTGGAAACGGCCGAGGATGTGGACGGGCTGGCGGTTGAAAACCCTGACAACCTCGCTTTTTGCACGCAGACGACGCTGTCGGTCGATGATACCGGTGATGTGATTGCGGCGCTGCAGGCGCGCTTTCCAAGCATTGAAGGCCCCCATAAGGAAGATATTTGCTACGCAACGACCAACCGGCAGGCGGCGGTGAAGGCGATTGCCGAAAAGGTTGATGCGCTGCTTGTTATTGGCGCGCCTAACTCTTCCAACTCCAACCGACTGGTCGAGGTCGGCAAGGTCTATGGCTGTGAAAAGGCGCAGCTGGTCCAGCGCGCGGCGGAGATTGACTGGGGCTGGCTTGACGGGGTCGAAACACTCGGCCTGACGGCAGGGGCGTCGGCGCCGGATGTGCTGATTGACGAAGTGATCGCGGCGGCAAAAGAGCATTTTGAGGTCAGTGTCGAAGATTACGCGATTACCAAAGAAAACATCACTTTCAAAATTCCGCGGATTTTGACTGCCTAGGATTATTTCGCGTGTTATTTCGCGCAAGTTGCGCTTGACGCAGGCGGCGATGGTTGTAGTCTGACGTTATGGCCGTTTACACCAATGTGACATCGGAAGAGTTGAGCGTTTTTCTGCGGGGATATGATCTCGGCGAATATCGTTCGCATGAAGGGATTTCGCAGGGTGTCAGTAATTCGAATTTCCATGTTTTTACCGATAAAGGGCGCTTTATCCTGACGTTGTTTGAGGAGCGGCGGGTGAATTATGACGACCTCCCTTTCTTTTTCGCGTTTGCCGCGCATCTGCGCGAACGGGGCATAGCCTGCCCGCGGGCCTTGCCTGACCGTGAGGGGCGCGAGATTAATGAATTGGCCGGACGGGCGGCGGTGATTTTGAACTTCCTTGAGGGCAAGGACATCAAGCCGATTGATCTGACATACGAGCATTGCGCGCAGGTCGGGACGCTGGTCGCGAATATGCATGTCGCCTCGCTGGATTTTGACGGTCAGCGTGAAAATAGTATGGGCGTTGCACAGTGGGGCAAGCTGGTCGCCAAGGCGGAGAGCTATGCTGAGAAGTTCGAGCCGGGGCTGTATGGCGAACTGGTGCGCGAGCTGGATTACCTGACGGCGTGCTGGCCGCAGGGCTTGCCGCAAGGAACGGTCCATGCGGATATTTTTCCTGATAATGTCTTCTTTCAGGAAGGCAAGCTGGCGGCGATTATTGATTTTTACTTTTCCTGTACAGACTTCTATGCGTATGACCTCGCCCTGACCGTGAATGCCTGGTGCTTTGGCGAGGGCGAGATGTTTGCGATTGATCGCTTCCTGTCCCTGATGAGGTCTTATCAGGCGACCAGGCCGCTGGGTGATGATGAGCGAAGCGCGCTGCAAATACTGCATCGTGGCGCGGCGTTCCGTATTTTGCTATCGCGGCTGGAAGAATATTTTGAGTACGACCCCGCCAGCAGCTTTGTCATTCCGCACGATCCGGGCGAATATCTAAAGCGCTGGCGCTACCATCAGGAGCATGACGTTGCCGACTTCCTCTAAGAAAACTGTTGAGATATACACTGATGGCGCGTGCAGTGGAAATCCCGGACCGGGCGGCTGGGGGGCGGTGCTGCGTTTTAACGGTACGGAAAAAGAACTGTCGGGCGGTGAGCTGGACACGACCAACAACCGCATGGAGTTGACGGCGGTGATCCGCGGGCTGGAAGCTTTGAAACGGCCGTGCAGGGTCGAGGTCTATACGGATAGTACCTATGTCCAGAAAGGTATAAGTGAGTGGCTGGCCGGCTGGAAGGCGAAGGGCTGGAAGACGGCGGCCAAGAAACCGGTAAAGAATAAAGACCTCTGGGAAGAGCTGGACCAGATGCAGCAAATGCATGAGGTTACTTATCACTGGGTCAAGGGGCATGCCGGTCACCCGGAAAATGAGCGAGCCGATGCGCTGGCGACCGGAGCGATTACCGCGCTGCTTAATTCTTAAAGTATTTCACACCTAGTTGAAATCATGCCCTTGGTGACCTTGGTGCCTTGGCGTGAAACTTATGTGTGCTGCGCGGTGGCGGCATGGACCCCGGATCAAGTCCGGGGTGACGGTTTTGGAGGTGGGGTGTGGTTTATAAATTGATTCGGAGTGCGTATCCGAGTGGCCTGTCTGTAAGCCCCTGTTTTCTGCGGTTTTTCCGGTTATCCACACAAAAGGAGGTCTTTTTCGAGCCTAAATTTCGCTTTTAACAGTCCATTAATCATTAGCGGCGATGGTTGAATCATAAACAAGGTTCGCGGACTGACGAGAAAGGGAGGACCGCCATGAATAAGAACATACAAGACAGTACAACAGAAGTTAAAGCGCCAGTAAAAACAGCAGCCGAATATTGTGAAAGGGTACAATTGCCGCTGCCGCCGGCTGCCGGGAACGAGACCAAGTTCGAGATGGAGATTTACGCACGGTTTATGCGCCATCTGCGCGCCGTTCCAAACAGCCGGATGGAAATCAAGATCCTGTCATCGATGCAGTTTACCGCCGATATGATGGATATAAGTGACGCGCTGGTAGCAAAGACGCTGGTTGATTGCGGATTGAAAGCACCGCGCAAAGCCTTTCCGGTTTCGTTTCTGGACTTTGTCGATAAAAGCGTAATGCGCAGCAGCTGGGACGTCGCTTCGCCGCCTGTCAGCGTTATGAAGCTGCGCGATTTCTGGGACACTATCGGCGAGGACAGGTTCTCGCATACAGTGCCGAGCCGTTATGCCGTGCAGCAGCCGATGGGGTATGTATCGGTGTAATGCCAGAAATGTCCCGGAAACTTATGGGGCAAGCAGGCGTTTTATCATAGTCATGAAGCCGCCTGTTTCGCCGGTATCTGATACAGTGTGTAAAAGGGGCTGTTTTTGCCCCTTTTTCTTATGGGCGGTCAGCATGACGTCTCGCCAGATTTCGGCGGGAATGGTGCCGCCGGTGATGCCCTGCATCGGGCTGTTATCGTCGTTCCCGACCCAGACCCCGGCGACATATTTATCGGTAAAGCCAACAAACCACGCATCGCGGTGGTCTTGCGAGGTGCCGGTTTTGCCTGAAGCATCAAAGGGCAGGCGGGCGCGCTTGCCGGTGCCTTCCTCGATGGCTTCTTCCATCATTTCGCGTAATTCCCCGGCGCTGTAACGGCGGGCGGCGCGGCGCTCTTTATGGGCGCTGGAGCGGATATAAAGCAGTTCGCCGTTTTCATCGATAATCTTGCTGATTGAATAGGGCGTGACTTCAATGCCGTCATTGGCAAGCGTGCCGTAAGCCCGCACCAGTTCAAACAGCGGGATGCCGCTGCTGCCAAGGGCGAGGCTGAGGTCGGGGGAGAGTCTGCTGACGATGCCGAGCTTTCGCGCGGCGGTGATCACGTTATTGATGCCGACATCCTGCGCCAGCCTGACAGTCGCGGTGTTTAGCGAGTGGGCCAGCGCCGCGGTCAGGGTGACGTTCCCGAGATATTCATTGTTAAAGTTCTCGGGGCGGTATTCGCCGTCTGTGATGGGCGCGTCGCTTATCAGATCGTGCGGCTTCCAGTCGGCTTCCAGAGCGGCGAGATAAACGAACGGTTTGAAGGCGGAGCCGGGTGGGCGCTTTGCCTGGGTGGCGCGGTTAAACTGGCTTTTGCCGTAATCTGCTCCGCCGACCATGGCGAGGATCGCGCCGTGTTTATCCATGACGATTATGGCGCCTTGCGTGACATCGCGGTCTTTGTTTTTGCGAAGCGCATCGGCCAGCGCGGCTTCGGCGGCGCTCTGGATTTCCGGATCGAGGGTCGTGATAATTGTCAGGTTCTTGCCGGGTGCGCCGATCATATCGTCAAGATTGGCTGTTACCCAGTCTGTAAAATAGCGCTCTCCCGGTGCTTTTCCGGTCGGCTTCGGCATGGCGGCCTGACCTTTAAGGCTTTGCGCTTTGACTTCGGCTTCGGAAATATAGCCGGCATCATGCATGGCGGCGAGAACGACGCGGGCGCGCTGGGCGGCAAGGCCGGGGTTGCTGAGCGGCGAGTAGCGCGATGGCGCTTTGAGAAGCCCGGCCACCATGGCTGCTTCGTAAAGGGAAATGTCTGTCGCGGGTTTGTTGAAATAGGTCTGTGAAGCCGCGTTAATTCCATACGCGCCGGAGCCGAGATAGACACGGTTCAGGTAAGCGGTCAGGATTTCATCTTTGGTCAGTTGCTGTTCTAGCCAAATGGCGAGCAAGGCTTCCTGTATTTTGCGCTTTA